>NZ_JBFBGK010000047.1:0-60142 GCF_040684615.1 Streptomyces sp. NPDC089919 | reverse complement strand
CGCGGCATCGAGGACCACAACCCCCGCCTGTTCTCCCGGGCGCGCCGACCCCCCGACCGCCGCCCGCGCCGGATCTCTCCGGCGCGGGCGGCGTTCCGTCGTACGGGCGGGAGCGGACCCCGGTTACTCCGTCGCCTGCGTCTGCGTGCCGCCGGTGGCGTTGCCGCCGCCGGTCGGCGCCGTGTCCGTCGGCTTCGGCGGGTCGGTGGGCTCGGTCGGCTCGTCCGTCGGCTCGGTCGGCTCGGTCGGCTCGCCCGTCGGGCCGGTCGGATCCGGCGACCCCGTCGGACCGGTCGGGGCGGTGGACGTCGGCGGGTGCGACGAGGGCCGCCCGCTCGGCGAGGGGTCGCCCGACGGCTCCCCCGTCTCCCGGGCCGTCCGCGTCGGGCCCGGCGTGGGCTCCCCCGTCCGGCCGGACTCACGGGTCGGGCCGTCCGTACGGCCGGGCTCGTCGTCCGGCGAGGCCCCCGGATCGGCGTCGTCGCCCACGTCCGAGGAACTGCCGTCGTCCTCGGTCACCGAATGGCTGTCGCGGGCCCGCTTGGACGGGTCCTCCTGGGCGTTCGAGGTCATGCCGAGCGTGAGGACCGTACCGAGCACGGCGACCAGCACCGCGCCGGCCGCGGCGGCCAGGACGTTGCGCCGGGTGCCGGTCAGCACCGCCCGCTTCGCGTCCCGGGCGGCCCCCGGCACCCGGGTCACCACCGTCGGCGAGGACGGCACCCGCCCGCCGGCGGGCACCGGCGCGGGTCCCGGGGCCGGGCCGGAGCCGGGTCCGGCCGGCGGTCCGGCCGGCGGTCCGGCGGCCACCAGCGGCGGTACCGGCGCCGGCGGGGTGGCCGTGACGTCCTTGGGCAGGGCCAGCCGCGGGAAGGCGACCTTGGCCACCGGCTCCGGCTCGTCCGACAGCGGCGGCAGCAGTTCCGTGCGCGCCTCGGACGCCGGTACGGAGGACCCGGCCGGGGCGGCGAGGACCAGCGGCGGCGACAGCGGGCCGCCGGTCCGGTCGCTCACCAGGGCCAGGGCCCGGCGCCCGGCGACCATGCCGCGCTTGTCGGCCAGCGCGCCGCGCAGCCCGATGGAGGCCTCCAGCTCGGCCCGGGCCCGGTCGAAGAGGCCGTTGCAGAGGGCCAGGATGCCCAGCTCGTGGTGGAAGTACGCCTCCTCGGCGACCTCGCCCGCGATCCGGGCGGCCTCCTGGCCGGCCCGCAGGACCCGCTCCCAGGCGCCCCACTGGAGCCCGCCGGCGAAGGCCGGGGCGGCGGTGCGGGCGAGCAGCACGGCCGCGCTGGCCCGGCCCTCCTCCGGTACCGCGGCGAGCACTCCGGCGAGGGCCGCCAGCACGGCGTCGGCCTCGGCCGCGGCCCGCTCGGGGGCCACCGAGGAGTGCCCCGTCCACCAGGCGTAGTGCTGGGCGGCGGTGAGGGCGTAACCGGGGGCCTGGTCGGCGTACCCGGCCTCGGTCAGCTGCCGCTGGACGCCGGTGGCGAGCCGGTAGCGGGCGCCCGCGGCGCCGATCAGCCCGCAGCCCAGGAGCTCGCCGACGGCGGTGTCGGCGTGCGTGTCGCCGATCAGCGCCGGCAGGTGGGCCTGGTGCGGCAGTTCGCCGCCGAGCGCGACCGCGAAGCGCAGCGCCTCGCGGGCGTTGTCGCTCAGCCGGCCGGCCAGCAGTTCGGCGGGGGCGGCGCTCTCGGCGAGCGCGGGCAGCGCGGGCGGACGCGGGCGCTCGGTGAAGACCCCGGGCTCGTCGTCGGCGTCCGGGCCGTCCTCGGCGGGGGCGGCCGGGCCGCTCAGTTCGTCGCGCTGCCGCAGCAGCGCGCCGGCCTGGACGAAGCGCAGCGGCAGCCCCTCGGAGGCGAACCAGAGGTCGCCGGCCCAGGAGGTCTCCTCCTCGGTCAGCTTGCGGCCGACCGCCGCGGCCAGCAGCACCGCGCAGGCGGTGCGGCCCAGCCCGCCGAGGAAGACCTCCTCCAGGTGGGAGGCCTCGTCCGGGGCGGGGGTGTCGGGGGTGGCGGTGACCAGGAAGGCGCACTCGGGCGTGGCCAGCAGCAGCTCGTCGAGGGCGGAGCCGCCGAACTCCACGTCGTCGAGGAAGACCACCGCCCCGATCTCCCGGACCCGGTCGAGGAGTTCGGCCTTGTCGGGCCGGTACCCCGGCGCGTCGTAGACGGCGGCGTGCAGCGCGTACAGCAGGTCGGTGGCGCCCTGGCGCAGGCCGCTGAGCCGGATCACGCCGTCGGGGGCGAGGTCGGCGCAGTCGTCGGCGACGGCGTCCAGGAGCGAGGTGCGGCCGGAGCCGGCGGGGCCGGTCAGCCGGACCGAGCGGCCCCGGCTGAGCAGCCGGACCAGGCGCTCGCGCTCCTCCTCGCGCTCGAGGAGGGGCAGCATGGGGGCCGGCGGCCCCGAGGGTGCGGGCGGCCGGGCCGCCGTGCGTATCGCGGTGCGGGAGCCGGTGGCGCGGCGGGTGCGCGCGGGCGGCTCGGCCGCGGGACCGCGGTTCTCTATCTCACTGCCGTCGACGGGATTGACCGTCAGGACGAAGTCACCGGCCACGAGGCGGGTGACGCGGGCCGGGCCGCTCGGCGCAGTGCCCTTGACCAGGGACTGCCGTGCGGCTCCGGGATCGTCGTGTGAAGCCGCGGCGGCGCCCCCCGGGCCGCGCGGCGTGTTCGCGGACGGGTCCGTGCCCGCCCCGGGACCCGCTGGGCGTGCGTCGGCGGTATCGCCGTCAGCCCCAGGTCCCCCATGTATCCGGTCCATGACCAAGCCCCCCGTTCGCGTCGTGCGCCGTCGTCCCTCCCGGCCTTCGCACACTCCGCTGTAGCTTCTGGTCCGGCGCCGCCCCGATGTTCGACAAGGGCCGACGGCCGAACCCTAGACGTTGGGTCAGTATCCAGGAACAGGCGGGGTCCCATCCCCACCGATTCATCACGGTACGGACTCAACACGTCCCGGCCGGGGGTACCTGTGCGTCACCACGGGGCCATCGGGTGGTCGCGGCCCGTTCGCCCGGGGCCGCCGCGGGTCTCAGGCCCGGGGCAGGGACTCCGCCGCCAGGCCGCCCTCGATGGCGAGGATCCGGTGCAGCCGGGTGGCGACCAGCAGCCGCTGCATCTGGGGCGGCACCCCGCGCAGGACCAGGCGGCGGCCGGAGCGCCCGGCGCGGCGGTGGGCTCCCATGATCACGCCGAGTCCGGTGGCGTCCCAGGAGTCGAGCGCGGTGAGGTCGAGGACGAGGTCCCCCACCCCGTCGTCGAGGGCGGAGTGCAGGGCCGTGCGGGCGTCCGCCGCGCTGCGCACGTCGAGACGGCCGCCGACTTTGAGTGCGGTGTGGTCGCCCCTGATGTGCATGTGTGCTCCCCGGCAGTACTGCGTGCGTGCGTATGGTCGGCAACTCTCACCCCAACTGACTGTGCGAGGTGGGGCGAAGTTGCCGACCGTGAGCGAACCGATACCGAATTCACCCCCAGGGGTGAGGACGGCGGTCCGGACGGACCGGCGGGCCAGGCCGCCGGTCGTGCGCTCGGCTCAGTAGGAGTAGAACCCCTGCCCGCTCTTGCGGCCGATGTCGCCCGCGTCGACCATGCGGCGCATGAGCTCCGGCGGGGCGAACTTCTCGTCCTGGCACTCGGTGTAGATGTTGCTGGTGGCGTGCAGCAGGATGTCGACGCCCGTCAGGTCGGTGGTCGCCAGCGGTCCCATCGCGTGCCCGAAGCCCAGCTTGCAGGCGATGTCGATGTCCTCGGCGGAGGCCACGCCCGACTCGTACAGCTTGGCGGCCTCGACGACCAGCGCGGAGATCAGACGGGTCGTCACGAAGCCGGCCACGTCGCGGTTGACGACGATGCAGGTCTTGCCGACGGACTCGGCGAAGGCGCGGGTGGTGGCCAGCGTCTCGTCGCTCGTCTTGTAGCCGCGGACCAGCTCGCAGAGCTGCATCATCGGGACCGGCGAGAAGAAGTGGGCGCCGACCACGCGCTCGGGGCGCTTGGTCGCCGCGGCGATCTTGGTGATCGGGATGGCCGAGGTGTTGGAGGCCAGGACGGTGTCCTCGCGGACGATGTCGTCCAGGCTCCGGAAGATCTCGTGCTTGACCTCGAGCTTCTCGAAGACGGCCTCGACGACGATGTCCACGTCGGCGACCGCGCCCAGGTCGGTGGTGGTGGTGATGCGGGCCAGGGCGGCCTCCGCGTCCTCCGCGGACAGCTTGCCCTTGGCGACGAACTTGTCGTACGACGCCTTGATCCCGTCGGTGCCGCGGGTCAGGGCCGCGTCGGTGACGTCGCGCAGGACGACGTCCCAGCCGGCCTGCGCGGACACCTGGGCGATGCCCGAACCCATGAGTCCGGCTCCGATGACGGCGAGCTTCCCAGCCACTGCACACCCCTTGTTCTCTTGATGCGGGCCCGTGTTGCACAACTGCTCTCGGCCGGAGATTAGCGTCCGTGAGGGGCCGTGTGACCCGGAAGTAATACGCGTCACGTCTCAAATGACGGACGTCACACCGGAACGCCTAACTAGGCTGGTTGCATGGTGAATCTGACGCGCATCTACACCCGCACCGGCGACAAGGGCACCACCGCCCTCGGCGACATGAGCCGTACCGCCAAGACCGACCTGCGGATCTCGGCCTACGCCGACACCAACGAGGCCAACGCGGTGATCGGCACGGCCCTCGCGCTCGGCTCGCTGTCCGAGGAGGTCGCCGCGGTCCTGGTCCGCGTGCAGAACGACCTCTTCGACGTGGGCGCCGACCTGGCCACCCCGGTCGTGCCGGACCCGGAGTACCCGCCGCTGCGGGTGGAGCAGTTCTACGTCGACAAGCTGGAGGCGGACTGCGACCTCTTCAACGAGCGGCTGGAGAAGCTGCGCAGCTTCATCCTGCCGGGCGGCACCGCGGGCGCGGCGCTGCTGCACCAGGCCTGCACGGTGGTCCGGCGGGCCGAGCGCTCGACGTGGGCGGCGCTGGAGGTGCACGGCGAGACGATGAACCCGCTGACCGCCACCTACCTCAACCGCCTCTCGGACCTCCTCTTCATCCTGGCCCGCACCGCCAACAAGGACCTCGGCGACGTCCTGTGGGTCCCGGGCGGCGACCGCTAGGCCGGAGGCGTGGTCGCCACGGCGGCCCCCCGGATGTCTGCCAGTACCTCGGCGAGCGTGGCGCGCGGCCCGTCCCCCTCATCGGCGAGCGTCCGCAGGGCCCGGCGCGCGAGGGCCGCGTCCGCAGCCTCCTCCAGGGCGTCGTACTCGGTGTCCATGACGCGAGGGTAAGGCTCCTCAGCGGCGGCTGCGGGCGGTTTCGGCGCGTTTGGGGAAGAGGGTGTACGAGAGGGCGATCACCAGGTTGATGCCGATCACCCAGAGCATCCGCAGCTGCCAGGCCCGCAGCGGGTCCCCGGCCGGGCCGGGGCCGACGTACCAGAGCGCGGCCTGGAGGAGGGCGATGGCGACGGCCGCGGACAGGGTCCAGCGGCCCGCGGTGCGCCACTCGTGGGCGGTGCGCGCCGAGCCGCCGGCCGGCGGCCGGGGCGGCTTGGGCCCGCCGGCGAAGCGGTGGGCGACGTGCGCGTCGGCCCAGCGGATCGTGTGCCGGCCCAGGCCCACCGAGAAGCCGATGTAGACGGCCGCCAGGCCGTGCTTCCAGTCGGGCTCGGCGCCGCCCCGCAGGTCGATGACGGTGGCCACCAGGAGGACCACCTCCAGCAGCGGTTCGCAGAGCAGCACGGCCGCCCCGGTGCGGGGCATCCGGGCGAGGTAGCGCAGGGCCAGCCCGCCGGCCAGCAGCAGCCAGAACGCCACCTCGCAGGCGACGATCAGCGTGACGATCATGAGGGCTCCTTCCGCGTTCCGGCCCCGTTCCCCCGGCTTCCTCCAATCTCGCAGCGCGCGGCGAGGGGTTCGTCGTCCGGCGGGGCGAAGCCGCACTGCACCTTTCGATGTAGTCGATCTCCGTCGGGGCAGCCCGGGTGGGGACGCCGACCGGGGGCGGGACCCTGTTGGATGGCGGGGTGAGACTCTCCCGCCCGCACCGGCACGACGTCCTGATCGCGGTGGTCAGCCTGGCGGCCGGGCTGCTGCTGTACGCCCTGGGCCTGCACGTCAACGCCGGCCGGCGGCTGCTGCCCGAGTGGCTGGTGCTGGTACCGCTGCTGGTCACGGCCGCCCTGGAGCTGCTGCGCCGCACCGCACCGCGGACCGCCCTGGTGGTCGGGACGCTGGCGATCGTCGGGGACCAGTTCACGGTCGGCAGCCTGGCCACCATCGTGATGTTCACGGACCTGATGTACGCGGCCGTGGTCTACGGCGGCGCGGGCACGGCCCGGCGGCTGCCGTTCACGACCGCGGCGATCACCCTCGCGGTGACGGTGACCGCGCTGGTCTGGTGGCGGGACGCCCAGGCGCTGATGGTGGGCGTGCTCACGGCCATCGTCTGCTTCCTCCCGGCGGTCACCGGAGCGGCCGTGCGCAACCACCGGGAAGCCGCCGGGGCGGCCCGGCTGCGGGCCGAGCAGACCGCGCTGCTGGCCGAGTACGACCGCACCCAGGCGGTCACCGCCGAGCGCGCCCGGATGGCCCGGGAACTGCACGACATGGTGGCCAACCACCTGTCCGCGATCGCCATCCACTCGACGGCGGCGCTCTCCATCGACTCCCCGGAGACCAGCCGCCAGGCGCTCGGGGTGATCCGGGAGAACAGCGTCCAGGGCCTGACGGAGATGCGGCGGCTGATCGGGCTGCTGCGGACCGCCGGCGGGGACGGCGAGCCGGTCGCGGCGCCGACCCTGGAGGGGCTGGCCACGCTGCTGGCGCAGGCCCGGGTGAACGGCGCGGCAGGCGGCCTGGAGTTCACCCTGGCGGACGGCAGGCCCGCCGGCGGGGCCCCGCTGCCGGCGCCGGTGGAGCTGGCCGCCTACCGGATCGTGCAGGAGTCGCTGACCAACGCGGTCAAGCACGCCTCCCCGGGCCGGGTGACGGTCCGGCTGGCGCTGGCGGCCGGCCGGCTCACCGTCGAGGTCGACAGTCCGTACGGTGGGCAGCGCTCCGCCCCGCGCGCCCCGGGCTCGGGCGCGGGCCTGGTCGGCATGCGCGAGCGGGTGGCGCTGCTGGCCGGGGAGTTCGAGGCGGGACCGGCGCCGGAGCCGGGACCGGCCGGGAGCGGGGCCCCGGCCGCGCGCTGGCGGGTACGGGCGGTGCTGCCCGCGGAGGAGAGGATGACGTCATGACGATCCGGGTCCTGGTGGCCGAGGACCAGTCCGCGGTGCGGTCCGGCCTGGTCCTGATCCTGCGCAGTGCGGGCGACATCGAGGTGGTCGGGGAGGCGGCCGACGGCGAGGAGGCCGTCCGGCTGGCCCGCGAGCTGCGCCCGGACCTGGTCCTGATGGACGTGCAGATGCCCCGGCTGGACGGGGTCTCGGCCACCCGGCAGGTGGTCTCCGAGGGGCTGGCCGACGTCCTGGTGCTGACCACCTTCGACCTGGACGCGTACGTCTTCGGGGCCCTGCGGGCCGGAGCGGCGGGCTTCCTGCTGAAGGACGCCGAGGCGGCCGAGCTGATCGCGGCGGTCCGCACGGTGGCCCGCGGGGAGGGCCTGATCTCCCCGGCCGTGACCCGCCGGCTGATCGCGGAGTTCGCTGCGGGCTCGACGGCACCCCGCCCCGCGGCCCCGGAGCCCGCCGGGCTGGCGGAGCTGACCCGGCGCGAGCGGGAGGTGCTGGGCTGCCTGGCCGAGGGCCTGTCGAACGCCGAGATCGCCGGCCGGCTGGACATGGCGGAGGCCACCGCGAAGACGCACGTCAGCCGGCTGCTGGCCAAGCTGGGGCTGCGCAGCCGGGTCCAAGCGGCCGTACTGGCACAGGAGTTGGGGATCTAGAGGGCTTCTGGAGACAAGGTCTGGACCTCTTGACGGTTGGTCCAGACCTTTCTACGCTCGCGGCACTGTGGTGAGCGTGCCATGACGAAGCGTGCTCACGGGCGGCGCAGGTCCCACCCCCAAGTCGATGCCGTACCCCGCGGCCCCGACGGACCTACGGAGGAGCACCCTTGAGCACAGCACCCCCCCGCACGCGCAGAAGGTTCAGCCTGAGGACCGCGGCGGCGGCCGTCGCCGCCCTGGCCCTCCCCCTCGCCGGGCTGGTCGGCCTGGCCGCCCCCGCGCAGGCCGCCACCTCGGCGACCGCCACCTACACCAAGGTCTCCGACTGGGGCAGCGGCTTCGAGGGCAAGTGGACGGTGAAGAACACCGGCACCACGTCCATCAGCTCCTGGACCGTCGAGTGGGACTACCCGGCCGGCACCCGCGTGACCTCCGCCTGGGACGCCACCGTCACCAGCTCCGGCAACCACTGGACCGGCAAGAACGTCGGCTGGAACGGCACCCTGGCCCCGGGCGCCAGCATCAGCTTCGGCTTCAACGGCGCCGGCCCCGGCGCCCCCAGCGGCTGTACGGTCAACGGCGGCTCCTGCGACGGCACCACCCAGCCGCCGGGCGACAACCCGCCCTCGGCCCCCGGCACCCCCACTGCCGCGAACGTCCAGGAGACCTCCCTCACCCTGAACTGGGCCGCCGCCACCGACGACAAGGGCGTCAAGAACTACGACGTCTACCGCAACGGCGCCAAGCTCGGCACGGTCACCGGCACCAGCTACCCGGACAGCGGCCTGACCAAGGGCACCACGTACACCTACAGCGTCACCGCCCGTGACACCGCCGACCAGACCGGCCCCTCCTCCGGCGAGCTGTCGGTCACCACGCCCGGCGGCGGCACCCAGCCCCCGGACCCGGGCGGCAAGATCCGCCTGGGGTACTTCACCGACTGGGGCATCTACCAGCGCAACTACCAGGTGAAGAACATCGTCACCTCCGGCTCCGCGGCCAAGCTGACCCACATCAACTACGCCTTCGGCAACGTCACCGGCGGCCGCTGCACGATCGGCGACTCGTACGCCGACTACGACAAGGCCTTCACCGCCGGTGAGAGCGTCGACGGCGTGGCCGACAACTGGGACCAGCCGCTGCGCGGCAACTTCAACCAGCTCCGCAAGCTGAAGAAGGCCTACCCGAACATCAAGATCCTGTGGTCCTTCGGCGGCTGGACCTGGTCCGGCGGCTTCGGTCAGGCCGCCGCCAACCCGGCCGCCTTCGCCGACTCCTGCTACGGCCTGGTCGAGGACCCGCGCTGGGCCGACGTCTTCGACGGCATCGACATCGACTGGGAGTACCCGAACGCCTGCGGCCTGTCCTGCGACACCAGCGGCCAGGCCTCGCTGAAGAACCTGCTCGCCGCGCTGCGCGCCAAGTTCGGCGCCAACAACCTGGTCACCGCGGCCGTCACGGCCGACGGCTCCAGCGGCGGCAAGATGGACGCCGCGGACTACGCCGGCGCCGCGCAGTACGTCGACTGGTACAACGTGATGACGTACGACTTCTTCGGCGCGTGGGACGCCAAGGGCCCGACCGCCCCGCACTCCCCGCTGTACTCCTACACCGGCATCCCGATCCAGGGCTTCAACACGGACGCCGCGATCCAGAAGTACAAGGGCAAGGGCATCCCCAACAGCAAGATCAACCTCGGCATCGGCTTCTACGGCCGCGGCTGGACCGGGGTCACCCAGGACGCCCCCGGCGGCACCGCCACCGGCCCCGCGGCCGGTGCGTACGAGCAGGGCATCGAGGACTACAAGGTCCTCAAGGGCAAGTGCCCGGCCACCGGCACGGTCGCCGGCACCGCCTACGCGAAGTGCGGCAGCGACTGGTGGAGCTACGACACCCCCGCCACCATCACCGGGAAGATGAGCTACGTGAAGAACCAGGGCCTGCGCGGCGCGTTCTTCTGGGAGTTCAGCGGTGACACCGCCAACGGCGAGCTGATCAGCGCGATCGACAGCGGCCTGAAGTAACCGGGGCGCACAGACGGAAGCCGGGAAGCGGGGTCCGCCCCCCTCTTCCCGGCTTCTCCATGTCAGGCCACTCCCCCGGACTCCGTCCGGGGGGACCCCCACTTCGCAGGTAAGGGGGTCAGGCCACGTTGACCCTCTGCCCCGGCGGCGCGGCTTCGAGCCAGGCGAGGAAGCCGGTGAGGGCGTCCTCGCTCATGGCGAGCTCCAGCCGGGTCCCGCGGTGCACGGCGCCCAGGACCACGGCGTCGGAGAGCAGGGCCAGCTCCTCCTCGCCCTCCGGGGCGCGGCGGGCCAGTACCTCGATGGCCCCGCGCTCCAGCATCCGGCGCGGCCGGGGCGAGTACGAGAACACCCGGAACCAGTCGACCTGGTCCCCGCTGTAGCGGGCCACCCCGTAGACCCAGCCCTTGCCGGAGGCGTCGCCCTGCTCGGGCACGTCCCAGCGCAGGCTGCAGTCGAAGGTGCCGCCGGACCGCTGGATCAGCCGCCGCCGGAGCCCGAAGACGAAGAGGCCGATCACCACCAGGGCGACGACCAGGCCGCTCACGAGCAGCGCGAGGAGCATCTTCACCGACCTCCTCGTATCCACGTGACGCTGTGAACGGACTGGGAAAAACTCAAACGCACCTGCATCGCCTCAGCCGCGACCCGTGCTGGAAAATTCCAGCTCGGCCCGCGGCTGAGGTTTCAAGCTATGTGGCGCCGGGACTTCAGTGTCCCGTGACCGCGCGCAGTCGGACGTCGGCGCGCCGCTCGGCGGCCGCGTCGGCCGCCGACTTGGCGCGCTCCAGCGCCCGCTCCGCCCGCTGGACATCGATCTCGTCCGCAAGCTCGGCGATCTCGGCGAGCAGGGAGAGCTTGTTGTCCGCGAAGGAGATGAATCCGCCGTGCACCGCGGCGACGACGGTTCCACCCTCGCTGGTACGGATGGTCACCGGGCCCGACTCCAGCACACCGAGCAGCGGCTGGTGACCGGGCATGACGCCGATGTCGCCGGACGTGGTGCGCGCGACAACGAGAGTGGCCTCGCCGGACCAGACACTGCGGTCCGCGGCGACCAGCTCGACGTGCAGCTCAGCAGCCAAGGTGGCTCCTCGGGTCTCCACCCGGCGGTTCGGCCGGGTGTTGGGTCAAATTCTAATGGGCGTACGGAGAGGGACGGGACGCACCCGCCCCTCTCCGCCGTTAAGCAGTGCTCAGAGAGCGCGGCTTCAGGAGACGCCCAGCTCCTTGGCGTTGGCCTTCAGGTCCTCGAGGCCACCGCACATGAAGAACGCCTGCTCGGGGAAGTGGTCGTACTCACCGTCGCAGATCTGGTTGAACGCGGTGATCGACTCGTCGAGCGGGACGTCCGAACCGTCGACGCCGGTGAACTGCTTGGCGACGTGCGTGTTCTGCGACAGGAAGCGCTCCACGCGACGGGCACGGTGGACGACGAGCTTGTCCTCCTCGCCGAGCTCGTCGATACCGAGGATCGCGATGATGTCCTGGAGGTCCTTGTACTTCTGCAGGATCCCCTTGACGCGCATGGCGGCGTCGTAGTGGTCCTTCGCGATGTACCGCGGGTCGAGGATGCGGGACGTCGAGTCCAGCGGGTCCACGGCCGGGTAGATGCCCTTCTCGGAGATCGGACGGGAGAGAACCGTCGTCGCGTCGAGGTGGGCGAAGGTGGTGGCCGGCGCCGGGTCGGTCAGGTCGTCCGCGGGGACGTAGATCGCCTGCATCGAGGTGATCGAGTGACCACGGGTCGAGGTGATGCGCTCCTGCAGCAGACCCATCTCGTCAGCCAGGTTCGGCTGGTAACCCACGGCGGACGGCATGCGGCCCAGCAGGGTCGACACCTCCGAACCGGCCTGGGTGTAACGGAAGATGTTGTCGATGAAGAAGAGCACGTCCTGCTTCTGCACATCGCGGAAGTACTCCGCCATGGTCAGACCGGCCAGGGCCACGCGCAGACGGGTGCCCGGGGGCTCGTCCATCTGACCGAAGACAAGGGCGGTCTTGTCGATGACGCCCGAGTCGGTCATCTCCTCGATGAGGTCGTTGCCCTCACGGGTACGCTCACCGACGCCCGCGAACACCGACACACCGTCGTGGTTGTTGGCGACGCGGTAGATCATCTCCTGGATCAGAACGGTCTTGCCGACACCGGCACCACCGAACAGACCGATCTTTCCACCCTTGACGTACGGGGTGAGGAGGTCGATGACCTTGACGCCCGTCTCGAACATCTCGGTCTTGGACTCGAGCTCGTCGAAGTTCGGGGCCTTGCGGTGGATCGCCCAGCGCTCGGTCACCTCGGAGTTGGCCTCCGGGTAGTTGAGCACCTCACCCAGGGTGTTGAAGACCTTGCCCTTGGTGAAGTCGCCGACCGGGACGGTGATGCCCGAGCCCGTGTCGGTCACCGCGGCCTGGCGGACCAGACCGTCGGTGGGCTGCATGGAGATGGTGCGGACCAGACCGTCACCCAGGTGCTGCGCGACCTCGAGGGTCAGCGTCTTGAGCGCGCCGTCCTCGGCCGGGTCGGCGACCTGGACGGTCAGCGCGTTGTAGATCTCGGGCATCGCGTCGACGGGGAACTCCACGTCGACGACCGGGCCGATGACCCGGGCGACGCGGCCCGTGGCGGCGGCCGTCTCAACAGAGGTCGTCATTACTTGTCACTCCCCGCGGTCGCGTCGGCCAGGGCGCTGGCGCCACCGACGATCTCGCTGATTTCCTGGGTGATTTCGGCCTGGCGGGCCGCGTTGGCAAGCCGGGAGAGGCTCTTGATGAGCTCTCCGGCGTTGTCGGTGGCCGACTTCATCGCGCGGCGGCGGGCAGCGTGCTCGGAGGCAGCGGCCTGCAGCAGGGCGTTGTAGATGCGGCTTTCGACGTAGCGCGGCAGCAGGGCGTCGAGGACGTCCTCCGCCGACGGCTCGAAGTCGAAGAGGGGAAGGATCTCGCCCTTCGTCCCCGTCTCCTCCGCGGCCTTGTCGAGGCTGAGCGGCAGCATCCGGTCCTCAACCGGGTTCTGCGTCATCATCGACACGAATTCCGTGAAGACGATGTGCAGCTCGTCGACGCCACCCTCGGCGGTCTCCGTGGAGACCGCCTCGATCAGGGGCGCCGCCACCCGCTTGGCGTCGGCGTAGGTCGGGCTGTCGGTGAATCCCGTCCAGCTGTCCGCGACAGTGCGCTCACGGAAGCCGTAGTACGACAGGCCCTTGCGGCCGACGATGTAGGTGTCGACCTCCTTGCCCTCGCCACGCAGCCGCTCGGTGAGGCGCTCCGCGGCCTTGATGGCGTTGGAGGAGTAGCCGCCGGCCAGACCGCGGTCGCTCGTGACGAGCAGGACCGCGGCGCGGGCCGGGGCATCCGCCTCGGTGGTGAGCGGGTGCTTGGTGTTGGAGCCGGTGGCCACCGCGGTCACCGCACGGGTGAGCTCGGTCGCGTACGGCGTGGAGGCCGCCACCTGGCGCTGCGCCTTGACGATGCGCGAGGCGGCGATCATCTCCATCGCCTTGGTGATCTTCTTGGTCGCGGTGACGGATCGGATGCGACGCTTGTAGACCCGGAGCTGGGCTCCCATGAGTCAGGTCCCTTCCGTCGTCACTTGGAGACGTTGACGGCCGGCGCGTCCTCGCCCAGGAGCTTGCCGTCCGAGGTCTCGAACTGCTGCTTGAACGTGGCGATCGAGTCGGCGATCGAGCCCAGGGTGTCGTCCGACATCTTGCCGCCCTCGCGGATCGAGGTCAGGAGCTCCTTGCGCTCACGGCGCAGGTACTCCAGCAGCTCGCTCTCGAAGCGGCGGATGTCGTTGACCGGGACGTCGTCCATCTTGCCGGTGGTGCCGGCCCAGACGGAGACGACCTGCTCCTCGGTGGGCATGGGCTGGTACTGGCCCTGCTTGAGCAGCTCGACCATGCGCTTGCCACGCTCGAGGGCGGACTTCGACGCGGCGTCCAGGTCGGAACCGAAGGCGGCGAACGCCTCCAGCTCGCGGTACTGGGCCAGGTCGACGCGGAGACGGCCGGAGACCTGCTTCATGGCCTTGTGCTGGGCCGAGCCACCGACGCGGGAGACCGAGATACCGACGTTCAGGGCCGGGCGCTGACCGGCGTTGAACAGGTCGGACTCCAGGAAGCACTGGCCGTCGGTGATGGAGATGACGTTGGTCGGGATGAACGCCGAGACGTCGTTGGCCTTGGTCTCGACGATCGGCAGACCGGTCATCGAACCGGCGCCCATGTCGTCGGAGAGCTTGGCGCAGCGCTCCAGCAGACGCGAGTGCAGGTAGAAGACGTCGCCCGGGTAGGCCTCACGGCCCGGCGGGCGGCGCAGCAGCAGCGACACGGCGCGGTAGGCGTCGGCCTGCTTCGACAGGTCGTCGAAGATGATCAGGACGTGCTTGCCGGCGTACATCCAGTGCTGGCCGATGGCGGAACCGGTGTACGGCGCCAGGTACTTGAAGCCGGCCGGGTCGGACGCCGGGGCGGCGACGATCGTCGTGTACTCGAGCGCGCCGGCCTCTTCCAGGGCGCCGCGAACGGACGCGATGGTCGAGCCCTTCTGGCCGATGGCGACGTAGATGCAGCGGACCTGCTTGTTCACGTCGCCCGAGCGCCAGTTGTCGCGCTGGTTGATGATCGTGTCGACGGCCAGAGCGGTCTTGCCGGTCTGACGGTCACCAATGATCAGCTGACGCTGGCCACGGCCGATCGGCACCATGGCGTCGACGGCCTTGTAGCCGGTGGCCATGGGCTCGTGGACCGACTTGCGGACCATGACGCCGGGGGCCTGCAGCTCGAGGGCGCGGCGGCCCTCGGTCGCGATCTCGCCGAGACCGTCGATCGGGTTGCCGAGCGGGTCGACAACGCGGCCGAGGTAGCCCTCGCCGACGGCGACGGAGAGCACCTCACCGGTGCGCTGCACCGGCTGGCCCTCCTCGATGCCGCTGAACTCGCCGAGGACGATCGCACCGATCTCGCGCTCCTCGAGGTTGAGGGCGAGACCGAGGGTGCCGTCCTCGAACTTCAGCAGCTCGTTGGCCATGACCGAGGGAAGGCCCTCGACCTTAGCGATGCCGTCGCCGGCAAGGCTGACCGTACCGACCTCCTCGCGCGAGGCCGCGTCCGGCTTGTACGACTGGACAAAGTTCTCCAGTGCGTCCCGGATCTCCTCCGGCCGGATCGTGAGCTCCGCCATCTGGGTTCCCTGCTCTCCTTGTTGGGCCTGAAGCTTCTTAGGGGTCTGGGGGCGACCCCCAGGAATCTTCTGCAAGTTCTGCACGGCCCAACCGGGCCGCTGGAAATGCTTCTTACGTTGTGGCTTGGTCAGCCGGCCATGCGGCGGGACGCCTCGGAAAGGCGCTCCGAGATGCTGCCGTCGATGAGCTCGTCACCGACCCGCACCGTGATCCCGCCGAGGACCGTCGGGTCCACGTCGAGGTTCAGGTGCATCTGGCGGCCGTACAGCTTGGCCAGGACCGCACCGAGACGCTGCTTCTGCACGTCGCTGAGCGGTACCGCGGTGGTCACCACGGCGACCATGCGGTTGCGGCGCTCGGCGGCGAGCTTGGAGAGGGACTCGAGTCCCGCTTCCAGGCTACGTCCCCGCGGGGCGGTCACCAGTCGGGTGACCAGGCGCTCGGTCGCGGCGTCGGCCTTGCCGCCGAGCAGGCTGCGCAGCAGCCCGCCCTTGGCGGAACCGGTGGCGGTACGGTCCGTCAGCGCGGAACGCAGCTCCGTGTTCGAGGCCACGATCCGGCCGAAGCGGAACAGCTCGTCCTCGACGTCGTCGAGGGAGCCGGCCTTCTGCGCGGCGGTGAGGTCGGCGGTGTCCGCCAGCTCCTCCAGCGCGTCGACCAGGTCACGGGACTGCGACCAGCGCGCCCGGACCATGCCGGTCACCAGGTCGGCGGCCTCGCCGCCCACCTGGCCGCCGAGGAGGCGGCCGGCCAGCTCGGCCTTGGCCTCGCCGGCCTGCGCCGGGTCGGTCAGGACCCGACGCAGCGACACCTCGCGGTCGAGCAGCGCGGTGACGGCGGCCAGCTCACCGGCGAGCTTCGCGACGTCGACGGACGTGTTGTCCGTCAGGGCGTCGAGACGCTCGCGCGCGGCGGCCAGCGCCTCGCGGCTCGCTCCGTTCATCGCGCGGCCTCGGCCTTCTCCTCGAGCTCGTCGAGGAAGCGGTCGATGGTCCGGCTCTGCCGGGCGTGGTCCTCGAGGGACTCGCCGACGAGCTTGCCGGCCAGGTCGGTGGCGAGCTTGCCCACGTCCTGACGCAGCGCCGAGGACGCGGCCTTGCGGTCGGCCTCGATCTGGGCGTGACCGGCGGCGACGATCTCTTCCTTCTGCCGCTGGCCCTCTGCGCGCAGCTCTTCCTTGAGCGCAGTGCCCTGCTCCAGCGCCTCCTGGCGCAGGCGCGCGGCCTCGTGGCGGGCCTCGGCGAGCTGGGCCTTGTACTGCTCCAGCACGCTCTGGGCCTCGGTCTGGGCCGCCTCGGCCTTCTCGATGCCACCCTCGATCGCCTCGCGGCGCTCCTCCAGAACCTTGTTGATGTTCGGGAGCAGCTTCTTCCACAGGAAGCCGAAGACGATCACGAAGGCGATCAGACCGATGATGAGCTCGGGGATCGGCGGGATGAGAGGGTTCTCGGCCTCTTCCGCCGCGAGCTGAACCAGCTGGTTCACATCAGTGCCTTCCGTTAATGGGTCTGTTCGCTACCGGATCAAGAGGTCGGGTAGACGAACGGCATGACCAGACCGATGAGGGCGAGCGCCTCACAGAAGGCGAAGCCGAGGATCTGGTTGGCGCGGATCAGACCGGCGGCCTCGGGCTGACGGGCGAGGGCCTGGGTGCCGTTACCGAAGATGATGCCGACGCCGACGCCGGGGCCGATGGCGGCGAGGCCGTAGCCGATCGAGCCGAGGTTGCCCTTGATTTCGACGCCAGCGGCGAGGGTCTGCGCGAGAGCGGACATGCCCGTTCTTCCTTCTCTTTCATGGACCGGTGGGGGTTGGCCACCGGACGAGTGATGGTTTGGGGGTGGGAGCCGGTCAGTGGTGCTCGGCGACGGCGCCCTGGAGGAAGCTGCAGGCCAGGAGGACGAAGACGTAGGCCTGGACAGCCTGGATGAAGAGCTCGAAGGCGGTCATCACGATGACCATCACGAACGACACACCGGCGTAGGCGATGCCGATGCCGTTCAGCAGGTACCAGCTGGCGATCGTGAAGAGCAGCAGCAGGGTGTGGCCGGCGAACATGTTCGCGAAGAGACGGACCGCGTGCGTGAAGGGGCGGACCAGCACGTTCGAGAAGAACTCGATGAGCATCACCAGCGGGAGGATGCCGCCGAGCGACTTGTCGTAGCCGGTGAGGTTCTTCAGACCGCCGACGAAGCCGTGGCGCTTGAACGTGACCGACATCCACATGACGTAGACGACCAGGGCCAGCGCGGCCGGGTAGGCGATGATCGAGGTCACGGGGAACTGGGCGAGCGGAATGATCGACCAGAGGTTCATGACCCAGACGAAGAAGAACGTCGCCACCATGAAGGGCACGTACTTCTCGCCCTCCTTCTTGCCCATCGTCTCGTAGACGATGCCGCGGCGCACGAAGTCGTACCCCGACTCGGCGACCATCTGGAGCTTCCCGGGCACGAGCTTCGGCTTGCGGAAAGCCGCCCAGAAGAATCCGACGATGACGACGGTCCCCAGCAGGGCGAGCAGCATCGTCTTGTTGAAGTAGACGTTGCTGTCCGCGTCGCCGAAGATCGGCTCGAACATGAACGAGTGCAAGCCAGGAGCCGGGAATCCACAGCCGTCGAAGATGTGGCAATCGGTCTCGAAGGCGAGCACCTGCGTCGGGTCAGCACTCACCGCGGGCTCCTTCAGCGTGGCGCATAGGTACGGCAACCTCGTTGTGTCGGCGCGGCGCGGGGCCGCGATTCGGCACTGGACTGGTCTTACGGATGTGGGGGCGGCTGGCAGGCATTGAGCCTCGCGATTGAGCAGGCGTCAGCTCAGATGCCCGCGCCCGCGATGCCGCAGTTGGCACCGGACGATAGCAGGAACCCGAACGCGCACTTATCCCGCCCCTACCCTTCACGTCGCGGGCCCCGCGTTTTCGGGCTTTCGCCCGCGGCGGCGTCGGGATCGACGTAGAGGATTTTGGCCTTCATGTGCGCACGGGCCTGGGCGGCGATCCACGCGAGGGTGGTGACGACCAGGGTGATGGCGAAGGACCGGGGATTGAACAGCGTCGTGTCCTTGAACACGGCGACGAACACGAAGAGTACGAGCAGCTGAACCGTGTAGAGCGCCAGGCCCATCATCTGGAAAAGCTGCGGGAACGACTTGGCGATCCACTGCAGGATCGCCATTCCGCTTCCCATGAAGAGGATCACGATCACCGCCCCCACGACGGCACCGAGCGCGCCCTTGCCGCCGGCGACCACACCGCTGACGGCCGCGGCGATGGCGCCGACGGCAGCGGTGGGCACGACGGCGTGCAGGAGTGATCTGGCGTCATTCCGCATGACGGGTTGCTCCGCGTGGTGGTGGGGGTGGTGCACGGGGGTGTCGTGCCGAGCACGAGCGTAAGCCCGGTCCGAGATCGAGCCTCGGGCCAATGGACCGTCGCACTACGGTCCTTCGGCTCTGTCGCCGGGTTTAGTGAACGGTATCACAAACTATTTGATGAGGTCTTTACCTGGTCGGTGTGCTGACTGTCACACATGAGAGCTAATCCGCGCGTCTGTGCACAATGCCCCATCAGTTTGTGTGCTATAGGGCCGTGATGTCCTAAACGTCAGCGCGATGAACCGGCCTTACGCCGGTCGGGGAACCGCGAACGGGGGCCCACCGCGGTCGCTCCGTTGACGCCCGAGACCCCGGCCGCGACCGGCGTCCGCGCCTCCTCCTCGGCCTCCGCCTCCCGGGCGGCGGCCTCCGCGGCCCGCTCCGCGTGCCGGTAGCGGGGCGGCACCAGGCTCTCCGCCCAGCGCGGCGCCCGCGGCGTGAACCGCGGCAGCAGGAGCAGGACCAGCCCCACCGCGCTCAGCGCGACCAGCGCCAGCACGATCCACATCGAGGCGGAGTGGACCGAGTAGGCCACCGCCCCGAAGGCGATCAGCCCCGACCAGAAGTACATGATCAGCACGGCCCGGCTGTGCGAATGACCGATCTCCAGCAGCCGGTGGTGGAGGTGCCCGCGGTCCGCCGCGAACGGCGACTGGCCCTTCCAGGTGCGCCGGACGATCGCCAGCACCAGGTCCGCCATCGGGATCGCGATGATGGTCAGCGGCAGCAGCAGCGGGATGAAGACGGGCAGCATCGCGTGGGTGGCGTTGCGCTCGCCGCCGGCCCACAGGGCCATCGCGTCCGGGTCCACCTGGCCGGTGATCGAGCAGGCGCCGGCGGCCAGCACCAGACCGATGAGCATCGAGCCGGAGTCGCCCATGAAGATCCGCGCCGGGTGCATGTTGTGCGGCAGGAAGCCCAGGCACATGCCCATCAGGATGGCGGCGAAGAGGGTGGCCGGGGCCGCGGCCTCGATGCCGTACCCGTACCAGATCCGGTAGGAGTACATGAAGAACGCCGCGGCGGCGATGCACACCATGCCGGCCGCCAGGCCGTCGAGTCCGTCGACGAAGTTCACCGCGTTGATGGTGATCACCACCAGCGCGACGGTGAGCAGGTTGCCCTGCCACTGGGTCAGCGAGACCGTCCCGATCCCCGGGATCGGGATCCACAGGATGGTCAGGCCCTGCATGACCATGACTCCGGCGGAGATCATCTGGGCGCCGAGCTTGATCAGGGCGTCGATCTCGAACTTGTCGTCGAGGACGCCGACCAGCCAGATCAGGGCGGCCCCGGAGAGGAGCGCACGCGGTTCGTTCGACAGCTCGAAGACGCCGTTGAGGTTGTCCAGGTGGTCGGCGACCAGCAGTCCCGCGCACAACCCGCCGAACATCGCGATCCCGCCGAGCCGCGGAGTGGGCTCGCGGTGCACGTCGCGGGCGCGGATCTCCGGCATCGCACCGGCCGCGATGGCGAACTTCCGCACCGGTCCGGTCAGCAGGTAGGTCACCGCGACCGTGACGCACAGCGTCAGCAGGTATTCACGCACGGGCTGCCCCAGATGTATCGCCGGCCATCTCAGCCCCACACATTAGCTGCGATGTCCCCCGCTGAGAGGACATACCGGGGGGCGCCCATGGTTGCAGAGCGGCTTCAGCCGGACTCCGGCGAGGGGTACGGCGGGAAGCGCCGGGCCAGCTCGGACACGTCCGCGCGGACCTCCGGACCGCCCCTCAGAGCCGCGCCGAACAGCGCCGCGATCCGCGTCATCTCCGCCTCGCCCATGCCCTGCGTGGTCACCGCTGCCGTGCCCAGCCGGATGCCGCGCTGGTTGCCGTAGGGCAACGCACAGGTGTCGAGCACCAGGCCGGCGGCGGCCAGCCGGCCCCGGGCGGCGGGCCCGTCGAGCCCCAGCGGGGCCGGGTCGGCGGTGATCAGATGGGTGTCGGTGCCGCCCGTGGTGACGGCCAGTCCCTGGTCCGCGAGGGCCGCCGCGAGAACCCTCGCATTGGTGACGACCTGATGGGCGTACGCGGTGTACCCGGGGGTGGCGGCCTCCCCCAGCGCGACCGCCTTCGCCGCGATGGTGTGCATCTGGGCGCCGCCCTGGGTGAAGGGGAAGACGGCCCGGTCGATCCGGGCGGCCAGCTCCTCCCCGCACAGCAGCATCCCGCCGCGGGGACCCCGCAGGACCTTGTGGGTGGTCGCGCAGACCACGTCCGCGTACGGCACCGGGCTGGGCGCGGCGCCCCCGGCGACCAGGCCGATCGGATGGGCCGCGTCCGCGATGAGGTAGGCGCCCACCTCGTCGGCGATCTCCCGGAAGGCCAGGTAGTCGGGGTGCCGGGGGTAGGAGATGGAGCCGACGACGATGGCCTTGGGGCGGTGCTGCCCGGCGAGCGCCCAGACCTCCTCGTAGTCGATCAGGCCGGTCTCCGGGTCCAGCCCGTACCCGACGAAGTCGAACCAGCGGCCGGAGAAGTTGGCGGGCGAGCCGTGCGTGAGGTGGCCGCCGTACGGCAGGCCCAGCGCCAGCACGGTGTCGCCGGGGCGCAGGAGGGCCGCGTAGGCCGCCAGGACGGCCGCGGAGCCGGAGTGCGGCTGGACGTTGGCGTGTTCGGCCCCGAAGAGGGCGGTGGCCCGCTCACGGGCGATCCGCTCGGCGACGTCGACGTACTCGCAGCCGCCGTGGTGCCGGGCGCCCGGGTAGCCCTCGGCGTACTTGTTGGCCAGCGGCGAGCCCAGCGCGGCCAGCACCGCCGGGGAGGTGAAGTTCTCCGCGGCGATCAGCTGGAGGCCGTCCGCCTGCCGCCGGGCCTCGCCGAGCAGCACGTCGGCCAGCTCGGGGTCCTGCCGGCGCAGCGCGTCGAAGTCCGGGGCCCACTGCCGGTGGGCCTGTTCCTGAGCCTGTGTGACGGTCATGACGCGTCTCCGGCGCTGGGGGAAGGTACGCCCACTCTAGGCCGCACCTCACGCAAACGCACCGGAAAGGGACAGAGACCCCCGCGCGCTGCCCCCGCGCTACTGCCGCGCGCCCACGCCCGTGAGCGCCGTCACGACCGGGTCCAGGGCGACCTGGATCTCGTCGCCGATGGAGCGGAAGAAGGAGATCGGCGCACCGTACGGGTCGTGCACCTCGTCGGCCTCCAGGCTGGGGGCCAGCAGCCAGCCGCGCAGCGCGGCGGCGGCCCGCACCAGCGCCCGGGCCCGCTCGACCATGCCGTCGTCCAGCGGCGGGAGGGTGGCCGGGTCTATCGCCCGGACCAGGCGGGTGAACTCCTTCAGCGTGAAGGTGCGCAGGCCCGCCGAGTGGCCCATGGAGATGACCTGGGCCCGGTGGTCGCGGGTGGCGGTCAGCACCAGGTCGGCGCGGATGACGTGCTCGTCGAGGAGTTCCCGGCCGATGAAGCCGCTCGGGTCCGCGCCCAGCTCGCCCAGGACGGTCGCCGCGTGCGCCTCCATGGGCGCGCCCTCGTGGCCCCAGGTACCCGCGCTCTCCACGATCAGGCCGCCCACCAGCGGGTCGCCGAGCCGGTCCACCAGGGCGTGGCGGGTCAGCCGCTCCGTGATCGGGGAGCGGCAGACGTTGCCGGTGCTGACGTGAAGGATGCGGAAGCTGGTACCCGCTATGCCACGGCCCTCAGGGCTCACGGCGCCACCTCGAGGTCGGGTACGACCTCCCGCAGCTGCTGCGCGGTCAGGGCGCCTTCCCGCAGCAGGACGGGCACCTTGCCGGTCACGTCGACGATGGAGGAGGGCTGGATGCCGGGGGTGGGCCCGCCGTCGAGGTAGACGGAGACGGAGTCGCCCAGCATCTCGCGGGCCGCGTCGCAGTCCTCCGGGGCCGGGTGGCCGGAGAGGTTGGCGGAGGACACGGCCATCGGGCCGACCTCGGTCAGCAGCTCGATCGCGACCGGGTGCAGCGGCATCCGGACGGCCACCGTGCCGCCGGTCTCGCCGAGGTCCCAGGCCAGCGACGGCTGGTGCCGGGCGACCAGGGTCAGCGCGCCCGGCCAGAAGGCGTCGACCAGCTCCCAGGCGTGCTCGGAGAAGTCGGTGACCAGGCCGTGCAGGGTGTTCGGGGAGCCGATGAGCACGGGCGTGGGCATGCTGCGGCCCCGGCCCTTGGCGCGCAGCAGGTCGCCCACCGCCTCCGGGCTGAACGCGTCCGCGCCGATCCCGTACAGGGTGTCCGTGGGCAGCACGACGAGCTCGCCCCGGCGCACGGCCGAGGCGGCCTCGCGCAGACCGGTCTTGCGGTCCGTGGCGTCGTTGCAGTCGTATCGCCGGGCCATCAGCGGGGCTCCAATTGCGGGGTGGTCGGGGCGGGCGCGGGCATCGCCGGGGATGCCGCGCGGGGTGCGGACGTCGCGCGGGGCGCGGTCGTCCTCGGGGCGGGTGCGGCCGCGGTCACGGCATCGCCTTGCGGGCGGTGGCGAACCGGGGCCGGTTGTTCAGGTCGGGGTGGTCGGCCGCGTCGGCCCAGCCCCGCTCCTCCGCGAAGATCCACGGCACCTGCCCGCCCTGGGTGTCGGCGTGCTCGATGACGACGACCCCGCCGGGCCGCAGCAGCCGGTGCGCGGTGCGCTCGATGCCGCGGATGGTGTCGAGCCCGTCCTCGCCGGAGAAGAGGGCCATCTCCGGGTCGTGGTCGCGCGCCTCCGGGGCGACGTACTCCCATTCGGTGAGCGGGATGTACGGCGGGTTGGAGATGACCAGGTCCACCTGGCCGTCCAGCTCCGGCAGCGCGGTGAGCGCGTCGCCCTGGTGGACGGTGACCCGGGAGCCGGCGGCGTTCTTGCGGGTCCACACCAGGGCGTCGTCGGACAGCTCGACGGCGTGCACCCGCGAGCGGGGCACCTCCTGCGCCATGGCCAGCGCGATCGCGCCGGAGCCGGTGCACAGGTCCACGATCAGCGGCTCGACCACGTCCATGGCGCGCACGGCGTGTATGGCCCAGTCGACCACGGACTCGGTCTCCGGCCGGGGCACGAAGACCCCGGGGCCCACCTGGAGCTCCAGGTAGCGGAAGAAGGCGCGCCCGGTGATGTGCTGCAGCGGTTCGCGGGCCTCCCGGCGCGCCACCGCCTCCCAGTAGCGCGCGTCGAAGTCCGCGTCCTTGACGGTGTGCAGCTCGCCCCGTTTGACGCCGTGGACGAAGGCGGCCAGCTCCTCCGCGTCGAAGCGCGGTGAGGGCACGCCCGCGGCGGCCAGCCGCTGGGTGGCCTGGGCCACCTCCGCGAGCAGCAGGTTCACGCTTCCTCCAGCGAGTCCGTACGAGGTGTTACTGAGCGCGGGCTACTGCGCGGCCGCGAGCTTCGCGGCGGAGTCGGCGTCGACACAGGCCTGGATGACCGCGTCGAGGTCGCCGTCGAGGACCTGGTCGAGGTTGTACGACTTGAAGCCCACCCGGTGGTCCGAGATCCGGTTCTCCGGGAAGTTGTACGTACGGATCTTCTCGGAACGGTCGACGGTGCGCACCTGGCTGCGGCGCGCGTCGGCGGCTTCCTGCTCGGCGGCCTCCTGGGCGGCGGCCAGCAGCCGCGAGCGCAGGATGCGCATGGCCTGCTCCTTGTTCTGGAGCTGGCTCTTCTCGTTCTGGCAGGAGGCGACCACGCCGGTCGGCAGGTGCGTGATGCGCACGGCCGAGTCGGTGGTGTTGACGGACTGGCCGCCGGGGCCGGAGGACCGGTACACGTCGATGCGCAGGTCGTTCTGGTTGATCTCGACCTCGACCTCCTCGGCCTCGGGGGTCACGAGGACACCGGCGGCGGAGGTGTGGATGCGGCCCTGGGACTCGGTGGCGGGCACGCGCTGGACGCGGTGCACCCCGCCCTCGTACTTCAGCCGGGCCCAGACGCCCTGGCCGGGCTCGGTCGCGCCCTGGCCGCCCTTGGTCCTCACGGAGACCTGGACGTCCTTGTAGCCGCCGAGCTCGGAGTCGGTGGAGTCGATGATCTCGGTCTTCCAGCCCACCCGCTCCGCGTACCGCAGGTACATGCGCAGCAGGTCGCCGGCGAACAGGGCGGACTCGTCGCCGCCCGCGCCGGCCTTGATCTCGAGGAGGACGTCCTTGTCGTCGCTGGGGTCGCGCGGGACCAGCAGCAGCCGGAGCTTCTCGGTCAGCTCCTCGCGCTGTGCGGTCAGCTCCTTGACCTCGGCGGCGAAGTCCGGGTCGTCGGCGGCGAGCTCCTTGGCCGTCTCGATGTCCTCACCGGCCTGCTTCCAGGCGCGGAAGGTGCCCACGATGGGGGTCAGCTCCGCGTAGCGCTTGTTGAGCTTGCGCGCGTTGGCCTGGTCGGAGTGGACCGACGGGTCGGCGAGCTGCTTCTCGAGGCCGGCGTGCTCGCCGACCAGTTCCTCGACCGCCTCGAACATCGGGGGACTCCTGGAGTGAAGGTACGAAAGGGCTGCGGGGCCGCAGCCGCCGGGGGGAAGTGCGGTGCGGGACGAGAAAGGCGCCGGTCGGGCCGCCCCCGAGAAACAGGGGGCAGCCGGCGACCGGCGCCGTGGCTCGCTACTTCTTGGAGCCGGCAGCCTTGCCGAAGCGGGCCTCGAAGCGGGCCACGCGGCCACCGGTGTCGAGGATCTTCTGCTTGCCCGTGTAGAACGGGTGGCACTCGGAGCAGACCTCGGCACGGATGGTGCCCTCGGTCAGGGTGCTACGGGTGGTGAACGACGCGCCGCAGGTGCAGCTGACCTGGGTCTCGACGTACTGGGGGTGGATCTCGCGCTTCAAGGTGTCTCCTAGTTTCGGGAGGGCGCCGGGTCGCAGGCGGCGGAATTGCACGCTGCGTGAACCGGGGCCGACGTACCAGTCTGCCAGGACGGGGACGCCTGTCAAAATTCTCGGGACGCACTGGTCAACCGCACGGGAGCCGGAGGTATTCCACGGGCCCGCGATGATCTTCGGGCGGCTATTCCTTGACGATGCCGCCGGCCGAGCCCTTGTCGCCGGCGGAGTTCTCGGTGACCGAGGCGGGGACCGGGAGGTCCCGCCGCAGCGCCTCCCAGACCTGCCGGGACTCCTTCTCCAGCGGGACCACGCGGTTGGGGTCGATCGCGTCGGCGCCCACCGGCAGGGTGATCATGTGCATGTCCTTGGCGTCGATGCCGGACAGCCCGGAGGCGAAGCCCGTGAGCGACTTCACGTCGCCGAGCTTGCGGTCGGTGGTGATCGCCTTGGTGGCGGTGTCGGCCACCTCCAGGAGCTTCTTCGGGTCGTCGAACACCCCGATCCCCTTGACCTGCTTGATCAGCGCCTTGATGAAGGCCTGCTGGAGCTGTATTCGGCCCAGGTCGCTGCCGTCCCCGACGGACTTGCGGGTGCGTACCAGGCCGAGGGCCTGTTCGCCGTTGAGCCGGTGGTCGCCGGCCTGCAGGTCGAGGTGGCTGGCGTGGTCCTTGATGGGCTTGGTGGTGGTGATCTCCACCCCGCCGAGCTTGTCGATGATCTGCTTGAAGCCGGTGAAGTCGACCTCGAGGTAGTGGTCCATGCGGATGCCGGACATCTTCTCGACGGTCTTGACCGCGCAGGCGGGGCCGCCGACGGTGAAGGACTCGTTGAACATCTGGCGCTCGCCGCCGGGGTCGGTCTTCCCGTCCGGGGTGGTGCACGACGGTCTGGTGACCAGCGTGTCCCGGGGTATGGAGACCACGGTCGCCTTCTTGTGGCCCTCGTAGAGGTGCACGATCATCGCCGTGTCGGAGCGGGCCGAGCCGCCGTCGTCGGCGCCGTACTGGCGGTTGGCGCCCGAGCGGGAGTCGGAGCCGAGGACGAGGATGTCCATGGAGCCGTTGTCCACGTCGGCCGGGCGGTCGTCGCCCAGGGCCGCGTCGATGTCGACGCTCTTCAGGTTGCCGTTGAACTTGACGTAGACGTACCCGAGCCCGGCGCCGCCGAGGACCACCACTCCGGCCACGCTCCAGGCGACCAGCGTGAACGCCCTGCGGCGGGTGGTCTGCGGCTTGCGGCGCCGGCCCTTGGCGCGGCCGCTGCTGTCCTCGGTCATGCTCTCCTCGTCTCGCCGTCCCCGGTGCTGCTCTTACCCCTCCCGTGGCCCGTCAACAGAGACGGGCGCTGCGGCAAAAGGGTTGCATGACGCGCCGCGCCCGCCGGACGGGTCCGGCGGGCGCGGCGTTATGGGGCGAGGAGTCCGTTATCGGCCTGATACCCGTTCCTCACCTGGGGTTTAACCGAAGAGGTCGTAGCCCTTCCAGCCGGTTCCCAGGGCGGTTCGTGTGGCGAAGGTCGCACTGCCGGTGGCACCGGTCCCCTTGTAGAGCCACAGGGTGCCCGCGGGATCCCGGGCCAGCAGGTCGGCCCGGCCGTCGCCGCTCACGTCCCCGACCGTCACCAGCCGGTCGTACGCGTTCCAGCCCCCGCCGACCTTGACCCGGGGGGCGAAGGCGGCGGTGCCCGCCGCGCCGGTCCCCGGGTAGAGCCACAGGATGCCGGCCGCGTCGCGGGCCACCAGGTCGGTCTTGCCGTCGCCGGTCAGGTCGCCGTGGCCGCGGACCATGCCGTACGCCGACCAGCCCGGGCCGACCAGGACGCCGCCGCCGAAGGTGCCGTCGCCCTTGCCCGGGTAGGCGTAGAGGTTGCCGCTCGCGGTGACGGACAGCAGGTCGGGCCGGTCGTCGCCGGTCACGTCGCCGGGGGCGAGGACCTGGCGGCGGGTGCCCCAGCCGGTGAGGACCTTGGTGTGCGTCCAGGCGCCGCCGGCCGGCCGGTGCGACCAGTAGAGCGCGCCGTCGGTGTTGCGGCGGACCACGTCCTGGGTGCCGTCCCGGTCCAGGTCGCTCTGGAGGATCAGGTTCGCGGTGGCCGCGGTGCCCCAGGCGCCCTGCCGCGTGAGGGAGACCGTGGAGCCGGCCTTGGTCTGGAAGGGGAAGACCGAGTCGCTGGCCGAGCCGCGGGCCAGCAGGTCGGCGACGCCGTTCCCGCTCCAGTCGGCGTCGTAGACCTGGGCCCGGATGGGCCCGGCGAAGCTGGTGACCTTGGCGTAGACGCCGTAGGCACCCTCCTCCACGCAGTCCGTCACGCCCCAGGAGACCAGGCCGATCAGGCGGCCGCCGCGGACCAGCGGGCCCCCGGAGTCGCCGTTGCAGGCGGTGTTCGTACCGCGGTCCTGGCCGCTGGCCGGCGTACCGGCGCAGAACATGTGCCCCTTGACCAGGCTGTCGCCCCAGAAGCCGGCGGCGCAGGTCTGGTCGGAGACCAGCGGCAGGTCGGCGCGCTTGAGGCTGGGCGAGAGGTCCTCGGTCTCGGAGGTGTAGCGGCCCCAGCCGTAGACGGAGGCGGTGGCGCCGCTCCGGTACTCGGCGGTGTCGGTGCTCCGGGCGATCGGCAGGTTCGGGACCGCGACCGGCGCGGAGAGCGTCAGCACCGCCACGTCGTTGTCGAAGGTCGCCGGGTCGTACTTCGGGTGGCGCCACTGCCGCCTGACCGTGCGGTGGCTGCCGCCGTGCCAGTCGACGGTCTTGTCCTTCCGGACCGTCGGCAGGTCGCCGGCGCCGACGACGACGAAGCTGTCCAGGGTCCAGTCGAGCCCGTCCACGCAGTGCGCAGCGGTGACGATCTTGGTCGGGCTGACCACGGCGCCGCCGCAGAAGAAGCCCAGGTCGTCGTCGGGGTCCTTGGTGTCGTTGTCGTCCAGGTAGTGCAGCTGCGCCATCCAGGGCGCGCCCGCGATCCCCTGGCTCCCGCCGCCGATGATCATCGGGGCGGCGTCGCGGGCACCGGCCTTCTGGCCGTGCCGCTCGCGGGCGGCGTACGCGGCGGCCACCTGGGCGTCGGCCGGGTTCCCGGCTGCGGTGGTGCCGGCACCACCGGCGGCGGAGGCGGCCGGGGCGGCACCGAGGGCGGTGGCCAGGCCGGTGGCGGCCAGGGCGAGCGCGGCGGCGGCGCGGGCACCGCGCGGGCGGATGCGTATGCGGGTCAGGGCTCGTACTCCTTGCTGGACGACGGGAAGCGGCCCGGCGCCAGAAGGCACCGGGCCGCATCCTCGATCGCGGGCGGGCTGCGATCAGATGTGCGAGTTCAGAATCTTCGCGTAGGTCGAAACCTTGGCGTACACCGGGTAGGAACCCTTGTAGACGCAGTTGACCGCGACCCACGAAGTGATGCCCACGACGCGGCCGTTGACGATCAGCGGGCCGCCCGAGTCACCGTTGCAGGTGGAGTGGGTGCCGGAGTTCTGACCGCTGGCCGGGTAGCCGGCGCAGACCATGTGGCCCGAGACGAACTTCCACTGCCAGAAGCTCTTGCAGGTGGCGTTCGAGCGCATCGGCTGGGTCGTCCTGCGCAGCGTCGACGAGAGGTTGTCGCTCTTCGACGAGGTGCGGCCCCAGCCCAGAACGGTGGCCTTGGTGCCCGCGCGGTAGGACTTGGTGTCCGAGGAGGACGTGATCTTGATCGGCTTGATGCGGGTCGACTTGGCGAGCGTCAGCACCGCCACGTCGTTGTCGATCATGTCCTTGTTGTACTTCGGGTGCGACCACTGGCCCGAGACCTTGTACGGCGTGCCGCCGTGGAGGCTGCCGTCGATGATGTGCGTGGCGCCGAGGACGACGACGCCCCGGGTCTTCCACTTGCGGCCCGCGACGCAGTGCGCGGCGGTGAGGATCTTGCGCGGGCCGACCACGGAGGCCGAGCAGAAGTAGCCGTCCGCGGAGGTGTCGGTCCGGCGGACCCAGATCTGGGCCATGAACGGGTAGCTCTTGATGCTGACCTTGGTGCCGCCGATGATCATCGGCGAGGCCTTCGGCTGCTTCGCCTTGGCGTCCGCGAGCATGACCTTGACCAGCTCGTCGGTGCTGGGGTCGGCGGCGGTGGCCGCGGCGGCCGGCTTGACCGGCGCGGGGGTCACGGCACCGGCCGGGGCGGCGACGGTGGCGACCAGGCCGATGGCGACGGCGGCCGTGGCGCCCGAGAGGGCGACGCGGTTGCGCAGGGACTTCAGAGAAAACACTCAATCTCCCCGTTGAAGGTGTCTGTCTGGCACCCGGGGAGACGACGGTGCGCACTCCCCCGAGGTGCGGCACCGGTGATCTTATGTCATGCACATGGCTGAAAACGAATCGTTTCCGGAACGGGGGGAAAACCCTGACAGTTGAGCATTTGTCACCTAATCAAGGCCGCTTAAAGAGTGGCGGAACCGCGCCACCGGTCCCGCGCCAGGGACCCGAAAACAGCACCGCCCCGTCACCGGAGTGACGGGGCGGTGCTGAA
Organism: Streptomyces sp. NPDC089919; assembly: GCF_040684615.1. Taxonomy (NCBI): domain Bacteria; kingdom Bacillati; phylum Actinomycetota; class Actinomycetes; order Kitasatosporales; family Streptomycetaceae; genus Streptomyces; species Streptomyces sp. NPDC089919. Next base: position 30,446 of record NZ_JBFBGK010000047.1, on the reverse strand, counting down.
GACGCTCACGGAGTAAGGAACGGTTCCGCTTCTGCGCTCGTCCTGTTCCGTTCGGACCTCGAACCGGGCGGGCCCGGATCAGTCGTCGTTCTTGGACGACGGGGTCGTCTTGGCGATCTGCATCAGGAACTCGGCGTTCGACTTCGTCTGCTTCATCTTGTCGAGCAGCAGCTCGATCGCCTGCTGCGAGTCGAGCGCGTGCAGCACCCGGCGCAGCTTCCAGACGATGCTGAGCTCCTCGCTGTTGAGGAGGATCTCCTCCTTGCGGGTGCCCGACGGGTCGACGTCGACGGCCGGGAAGATGCGCTTGTCGGCGAGCTTCCGGTCGAGCTTGAGCTCCATGTTGCCGGTGCCCTTGAACTCCTCGAAGATCACCTCGTCCATGCGCGAGCCGGTCTCGACCAGCGCGGTGGCCAGGATGGTCAGCGAGCCGCCGTCCTCGATGTTGCGCGCCGCACCGAAGAAGCGCTTCGGCGGGTAGAGCGCGGTCGAGTCGACACCACCGGACAGGATGCGGCCGGAGGCGGGCGCCGCGAGGTTGTACGCGCGGCCCAGACGGGTGATGGAGTCCAGCAGGACGACCACGTCGTGCCCCAGCTCGACCAGGCGCTTGGCCCGCTCGATGGCCAGCTCGGCGACCGTGGTGTGGTCCTCGGCCGGGCGGTCGAAGGTCGAGGAGATGACCTCGCCCTTGACCGACCGCTGCATGTCGGTGACCTCTTCCGGACGCTCGTCGACCAGGACGACCATCAGGTGGCACTCGGGGTTGTTGTGCGTGATCGCGTTGGCGATGGCCTGCATGATCATGGTCTTACCGGTCTTCGGCGGGGCCACGATGAGACCGCGCTGGCCCTTGCCGATCGGCGACACGAGGTCGATGATCCGGGTGGTCAGCACGCCCGGGTCGGTCTCCAGGCGGAGCCGGTCCTGCGGGTACAGCGGGGTGAGCTTGTTGAACTCGGGGCGGCCCCGGCCCGACTCCGGCTGCATGCCGTTGGCGGAGTCCAGGCGCACCAGCGCGTTGAACTTCTCGCGGCGCTCGCCCTCCTTCGGCTGCCGCACGGCGCCGGTGACGTGGTCACCCTTGCGCAGGCCGTTCTTGCGGACCTGGGCGAGGGAGACGTACACGTCGTTCGGGCCGGGCAGGTAGCCGGAGGTCCGGATGAACGCGTAGTTGTCGAGGATGTCGAGGATGCCCGCGACGGGGATCAGCACGTCGTCGTCGGCGACCTGCGGCTCGTTGGCGCCGAACTCCTCGCGGCCACGACGGCCACGACGGTCGCGGTAGCGGCCCCGACGGCCGCGGCGGCCGCCCTCGTCGTCGAAGTCGTCCTGCGGGCCGTTGTCGCGCTGCTGCTGCTGGGCCTGGCCGCGGCCGCCCTGCTGCTGGCGCTGGCCGCCCTGGCCCTGCTGGCCGCCGCCCTGCTCGCCGTCCTTGCCGCGCTCACGGCGCTCGCGCTGACCGCGCTCGCCCCGCTCGCCGCGCTCACGGCGCTCGCCGCGGTCCCGGCGGGTGCGGCCCTCGGCGCCGTCCTGCTGCGCGGAGGCGGCCGTGGCGGCCTCGGCCTTCGCGTCGGCCGGAGCCTCGGTACGGGCCTCGGCGGGCGCGGCGGCCTGCTCGGCACCGGCGGGGCTGCCCGCGGCGGCGGTGGCGCGACGGCGGCGGCGCTCGCCGGCCGGCGCGTCGTCCGAGGCGGGCTGCCCCGGGATGTCGATCTGCTGCTGGGCGACCGCCTTCTCGGCGCGGGTCTCACCCGCGGCGGCGGCCGGCGCCTCGGCCGCACGGGCCTTGGCGGTGGTGCGGCGCTTCGGCTTGGCCTCGGCGGCGTCGCCGGCGTCGGCGCTCTTGGCGGGGGCGCTGCCGCCACCGGCCTGCGCCTCCTTGATGACGTCGATCAGCTGGCTCTTGCGCATGCGCGCGGTGCCCCGGATACCGAGGCCCGAGGCGACCTGCTGCAGCTCGGCCAGGACCATGCCCTCGAGGCCGGTGCCAGCGCGGCGGCGCTTGGGGGTAGCAGCACCCGCGGGCGCGCTGGTGTCGACACTGGTGTCGGCAGCGCCCATCAGATCGGTGGTGTCGCTCACGAAGGGTCCTTCCCTGGAGCGGACGTCGGCCTGTCTGGCTCGGCGACCGGTTGTGCTGTCCGGCCTCGGTCCCTTGACTGTGGACCGTGCCGGGGCGGTGGTCCGCCGAAAGAGGTACGGCGGAGGAAAACGTGCAGGGGTTCCGGCGAGAAGCCCCCCAGCTGGAAGCGTGGGAATGTCACGCCGATTCCGGAGCGTGCTCGAAACTGCCTGGCAGTGATCAAAGCAGTTGGGGAGGCTCCCGGAAGAAAGGTGGTCCCGGATGGGGACACTGAGCACCGAGCCACGACGGCTTCGGATGCGTACTTGAGGTTAACACTACCGGATCCAACAGACATTCCCCCTCTCACTCACCGGCAATCGCGCCCTTCCCACAGAGCGGTACCAGCTCGGACCTAGCCCGCGAGCGGCAAAACGCTCGCTCCCGCGGCGTCGAGCGGCAGCCGGTCGGCCGCCCAGCCCTCCCCCGCGAGCAGCGCGACCTTGTCGGCCGTGCCGTGATCGGCCAGCGCGAGGACCGTGGGGCCCGCGCCGGAGATGACCGCCGGGACGCCGTCCGCGCGCAGTCGGTTGACCAGGGCCACGCTCTCCGGCATGGCCGGCTGGCGGTACTCCTGGTGGAGGCGGTCCTCGGTGGCCGGCAGCAGCAGCTCGGGGCGCCTGGTCAGGGCCTCGACGAGCAGTCCGGCCCGGCCGGCGTTGACCGCGGCGTCGACGTGCGGGACGTTGCGCGGCAGCAGGCCGCGGGCGGTCTCGGTCAGCACGGGCTTGCTGGGCACGAAGACCACCGGAACGACGGAATCCGCAGGATCCATCCTGATCGCCCGGGCCGAGCCCCCGTCCATCCAGGCGAGCGTGAAGCCGCCGAGCAGGCAGGCGGCGACGTTGTCGGGGTGGCCCTCGATCTCGGTGGCCAGCTCCAGCAGCGCCTTGTCGTCGAGCTTCGCGTCGCCGCCTATGGTCACGGCGCGCGCGGCGACGATGCCGGCGCAGATGGCGGCCGACGAGGAGCCCAGGCCCCGGCCGTGCGGGATGCGGTTGGCGCAGACCACTTCGAGGCCGCGCGGCTGGCCGCCCAGCAGGTCGAAGGCGGTGCGCATGGAGCGGACGAGCAGGTGGCGCTCGTCGCGGGGCAGGCCCTCGGCGCCCTCGCCCGCGATGTCGATGTTCAGGCCGGAGTCGGCCACCCGGACGACCACGTCGTCATAGAGCCCCAGGGCGAGGCCCAGGGCGTCGAAGCCCGGGCCGAGGTTGGCGCTGGAGGCGGGGACGCGCACCCGTACGGCGGCGGCGCGGAACGCTGGACCGGCCATCGTCAGATGACACTCCTTGTGACTGTGCGAGGGGTTCGCGGTGAATGTACTTGAAGACGTACGACATCCGAAGGCCTCGGGGGCAGCACCGCAGGCATATGCGTGTGGGGCGGATGTAAGTACAGCCTATCGAAGGAAGGTTCTGTCGCGACATAGGGCGCACAGGAGGCGCACGATGCGTGTCGCGAGCCTCCTGCGCCTCTTTGCCGTACTACGCCACGGCTTGACGCGTTATGCGGGCCAGGCCGGGGTGTCCGTACGGACGGGTCCCGGTCCGGCGGCGGGGCCGGGTCCGGAGCTTCCTCCGGACCCGGCCGCCACCTCAGACCAGGCCGAGCCGGACGGCCGCGGCCTCGGCGTCCACGGGCACCGTGACCGGCTGCGGAGCGCCCGCCACCGCCCAGTCGGGGTCCTTGAGGCCGTTGCCGGTGACGGTGCACACGATCTTCTGGCCCGGGTCGACCAGGCCCGCCTCGGCGGCCTTGAGCAGACCCGCTACGGAAGCGGCCGAGGCCGGCTCGACGAAGACGCCCTCCTGCGAGGCCAACAGCCGATAGGCGGCCAGGATCTGGCGGTCCGTCACCTCGTCGATGAAGCCGCCGGACTCCTCGCGGGCGGCCAGCGCGTACTCCCAGGAGGCCGGGTTGCCGATCCGGATCGCGGTGGCGATGGTGTGCGGCTCCTTGACGACCTCGCCGCGCACGATCGGCGCCGAACCGGAGGCCTGGAAGCCCCAGATGCGCGGCGTCCGGCCGGCCAGGCCGTCCGCCTTGTACTCCTTGAAGCCCTTCCAGTACGCGGTGATGTTGCCCGCGTTGCCCACCGGCAGGACGTGCACGTCGGGCGCGTCGCCGAGGGCGTCGACGATCTCGAAGGCGGCGGTCTTCTGCCCCTCGATGCGCACCGGGTTGACGGAATTCACCAGCGCGACCGGGTAGTTGTCGGACAGCGCGCGGGCCAGGTCGAGGCAGTCGTCGAAGTTGCCGTCCACCTGGAGGATCTTGGCGCCGTGCACCAGCGCCTGGCCCATCTTGCCCAGGGCGATCTTGCCGCGCGGCACCAGCACCGCGCTGACCATGCCCGCGCGGACCGCGTAGGCGGCGGCGGAGGCGGAGGTGTTGCCGGTGGAGGCGCAGATGACGGCCTTCGCCCCCTCCTCCTTGGCCTTGGTGATGGCCATGGTCATGCCGCGGTCCTTGAAGGACCCGGTGGGGTTCGCCCCCTCGACCTTGAGGTGCACCTCGCAGCCGGTGCGCTCGGAGAGGACCTGGGCCGGTACGAGCGGAGTGCCACCCTCGCGGAGCGTCACCACGGGAGTCGCGTCCGTGACCGGCAGCCGGTCCCGGTACTCCTCGATGATGCCTCGCCACTGATGGGTGCGATTGCTGCTCATGGGTCCTTTACTCCCCTTCAACACGCATGATGCTGGCGACACCGCGGACGGTGTCGAGCTTGCGCAGGGCCTCGACGGTGCCGGTGAGGGCGGCGTCGGGTGCGCGGTGGGTGACGACGACGAGGGAGGCCTCGCCGTCCTTGCCCTGCTGCCGGACGGTGTCGATCGAGACGCCGTGCTCGGCGAAGACCGTGGCCACCTGGGCGAGGACACCCGGCTTGTCCGCCACATCGAGGCTGATGTGGTAGCGGGTGACGACCTCGCCCATGGGGCTGACCGGCAGCTGGGTGTAGGCCGACTCGCCGGGCCCCGTTGCCTCGGCGAGCTTGTTGCGGCAGACGGCGACCAGGTCGCCGAGGACCGCGGAGGCGGTCGGCGAGCCGCCCGCCCCGGGACCGTAGAACATCAGCCGCCCGGCCGCCTCGGCTTCCACGAAGACGGCGTTGTATGCCTCGCGGACGGAGGCCAGCGGGTGGCTGAGCGGGATCATCGCCGGGTGCACGCGGGCGGTGACGGACTCGCCGTCGGCGGCCCGCTCGAGGATCGCCAGGAGCTTGATGGTGCAGCCCATCCGCTTGGCGGAGGCGAAGTCGGCGGCGCTGACCTCGGTCATGCCCTCGCGGTACACGTCGTCCAGCCGGACCCGGGTGTGGAAGGCGATGCCGGCCAGGATCGCGGCCTTGGCGGCGGCGTCGTAGCCCTCGACGTCGGCGGTCGGGTCGGCCTCGGCGTACCCGAGCGCGGTGGCCTCGTCCAGCGCCTCCTGGTAGCCGGCGCCGGTGGAGTCCATCTTGTCGAGGATGAAGTTGGTCGTGCCGTTGACGATGCCCATCACGCGGTTGATCTTGTCGCCCGCCAGGGACTCGCGCAGCGGCCGGACCAGCGGGATCGCGCCGGCCACGGCGGCCTCGTAGTAGAGGTCCAGCCCGGCCGCCTCGGCCGCGGCGTGCAGCGCGGCGCCGTCCTGGGCGAGCAGGGCCTTGTTGGCCGAGACCACCGAGGCGCCGTTCTCGAAGGCGGTGGTGATCAGAGTGCGGGCCGGCTCGATGCCGCCGATGACCTCGATGAAGACGTCGATGTCCCCGCGTTTGACCAGGGCGGTCGCGTCGGAGGTGATGAGCTCCGGGTCGATGCCCTCACGGACCTTGGACGCCCGGCGCACCGCGACGCCGGCGAGTTCGACGGGCGCGCCGATCCTGGCTGTCAGATCGTCGGCGTGCGTCGTCATGATGCGCGCCACCTCTGAGCCGACCACTCCACAGCCCAGCAGCGCCACCTTCAGCGGACGCGTACGCATCATGTCGACCTACGCCTTTCGTCAAGAACCGGCCTGCTCGTGCGGGTCCGGTGTGCACCAGTCTCACAAACTGGACAGGAGTTTCCATCACCTGTCCAGATCGCGAGACGTCTATTTCATTTATCCGAGGTCGAGACGCAGGAGATCTTCCTCCGTCTCGCGCCGGACGATCACGCGCGCCGCTCCGTCGCGGACCACGACCACGGGCGGGCGCAGCGCGTGGTTGTAGTTGCTCGCCATCGAGCGGCAGTACGCCCCGGTGGCGGGCACCGCCAGCAGGTCGCCGGGGGCCAAGTCGGCGGGCAGGAAGGCGTCCCGGACGACGATGTCCCCGCTCTCGCAGTGCTTGCCGACCACACGGGACAGCATGGGCTCCGCGTCGGAGCTGCGCGAGACGAGCGACACGCTGTAGTCGGCGTCGTAGAGGGCGGTGCGGATGTTGTCCGACATGCCGCCGTCGACGCTCACGTACGTCCGCAGGCCCTCCAGCGGCTTGACGGTGCCGACCTCGTACAGGGTGAAGGCGGTGGGGCCGACGATCGCCCGGCCCGGCTCGACCGAGATCCGGGGGGTGCGCAGTCCGGCGGACTCACACTCCCGGGTGACGATCTCGTGGAGCGCCTTGGCGATCTCGTGCGGCTCGCGGGGGTCGTCCTCGGAGGTGTAGGCGATGCCGAGGCCGCCGCCGAGGTCGATCTCGGGGAGCTCGACGCCGTGCTCGTCGCGGACCGTGGCGAGCAGCTGGACGACGCGGCGGGCGGAGACCTCGAAGCCGGCCATGTCGAAGATCTGCGAGCCGATGTGCGAGTGGATGCCGACCAGCTCGAGGCTCTCGTGGCCGAGCGCCCGGCGGACGGCCTCGGCGGCCTGCCCGCCGGCCACCGCGATGCCGAACTTCTGGTCCTCGTGGGCGGTGGCGATGAACTCGTGGGTGTGCGCCTCGACGCCGACCGTGACGCGGATCTGGACCCGCTGGCGGACCCCGAGCCCGGCGGCCACGTGCGCGACCCGGGCGATCTCCTGGAAGGAGTCGAGGACGATCCGCCCGACGCCCGCCTCTACGGCCCGGTGGATCTCGGCGACGGACTTGTTGTTGCCGTGGAAGGCGATCCGCTCGGCGGGCATCCCGGCGGCCAGCGCCGTGGTCAGCTCGCCGCCGGAGCAGACGTCGACGTTCAGCCCCTCCTCCTTCAGCCAGCGCACGACCGCCTTGGAGAGGAAGGCCTTCCCGGCGTAGAAGACGTCGGCGTCCGGGCCGAAGGCGTGCGCCCAGGCACGGCAGCGCTCGCGGAAGTCGGTCTCGTCGAGGAAGTACGCGGGGGTGCCGAACTCCTCGGCCAGCTTGGTCACTTCGATCCCGCCGACGGTCACGACCCCGTCCTCGCCACGGCGCACGGTCCGCGACCAGACCTTCTCGTCGAGGGCGTTCAGGTCGGCCGGCGGCGCGGTGTAGTGGCTCTCGGGGAGTACGTCACCGTGGCGGGGGCCTGCGGGATGTGCGGAACGGCTCATGGTTGCTGGCTCTTTCTCTGCAAGCGCTACAAAGACTCGGGGGCATCGATGCCGAGCAGGGACAGGCCGCCCGCGAGCACCGTCCCGGCGGCTTCGGCAACGGCCAGCCGGGAGCGGTGGGCGACCGAGGGTTTCTCGTCGCCGAGGGGCAGCACGTCGTGCTGTACGTCGAGCAGGGCATCGGCGATCGTGACGAGATGCCTGGTCAGCCGGTCGGGCGCGCGATGGTGTGCGGCCGCTTCCAGTACGAGCGGGTACTCGGCCAGGGCCCGGAGGAGGGCGGCGGGGCCGGGGGGTGCGGGGAGCCGGTCGGCGGGCGCGGTGCCGGCGGCGGGGGCTTCCGGCCGGGCGTCGGGCGCGGTGGTGGCGGGGGCTGCGGGCTGGGCGTCGGGCACGGTGGTGGCGGGGGCCTCGGGCTGGGCGTCGGGCGCGGTGGCGGCGGGGCCGAAGCCGAGGTCGGCGGCGTTGCGGAGCAGGGCGCGGGCGCGGGAGTGCGCGTACCGGACGCGGAAGAGCGGGTTGTCCTCGTGCTGGCGCAGCAGGCCGGAGGTGAAGGCGGGGGTCTCCTTGGCGGGGGTGTCGAGGATCCCCCAGCGGGTGGCCTCGGCGCCGAGCCGGCGCTCCACGTCGACGCCGTCCTGGCGCCGCAGCGGCGCGGGCCCGGACCCGCCCGGCACGGGGGTGCCGCCCTGGGCCCGGACGAGCCCCGCCAGCACCTCCCCGTACACCCGGCCGCGCAGCTCGTCGCCGCCCGGGCAGAGCACCTCGCGGCCGGCCAGGGCGTCGCCGTGTCCGTACCGGAGCCCCTGCTCGCGGACCCGGGCGGCCAGCCCGTCGTCGGGGTGCAGGGTGAAGTTGAGGAAACCGGGCGGGGTGATCTCCACGGCCGCGATCCCGGGCACCGCCACGAGCGCGTCCCGCAGCAGCTCGGCCACCTCCCCGGGCGCCCGCCGGGCCCCCTTGGCGAGCCGGAGCGCCACGTTGGACGCGTACTCCCCGCGCCCCCCGGGCCGGCTCCGCTCGACGACCACGCGTACCTCCGGCACCGCGGGCAGCTCCCCCCGCTCGACGGCACCGCACACGGCGAGCGCGACGGTACGGGAGAGGTCGGCGGGGGTCACGGGTCCAGCGTATGGGAGAAGGGGGGCCCTTCCGCGAACCGGTTTCGCCATGTGGGCAGCCTGTCGCCCCCGGCCCAACGCGAGCGGGGCCACCGACAGCCGACGGCAAGGCATCAGCCGACGACCCGGGCCCGGCACCAGCCGGCAGAACGGCTGCCGAACGAACTGCAGAAAGAACTGGGGAAACGAACTACGGACAGCTCGACGGGGCGGCACCGGCGCCGTGCCGGCCGTCCGGACCGGAAGCCGGCGGCTCCTCCGTCTCCCCGATCAACCGCCGCACCAGCCGCACCAGCTCGGCCGGCTCGAAGGGCTTCGCGAGGAAGGCGTCCACCCCGGCGGCGGCCCCGGTCTCGACCTCGTACTGCGTGCAGGCGCTCACGATCGCCACCGGCAGGTGCCGGGTCCGCGGGTCCGACCGCAGCCGCGCCGCCGCGTTGAGGCCGTCGAGCCGCGGCATCACGACATCCATGGTGACCACGTCCGGGCACACCTGATGCACCACGTCCAGGCATTCGGCACCATCGCTCGCGGTCACGACCTCGAAGCCCTCCAGCTCGAGGTTGACCTTGATCAGCTGCCGGATGACCTTGTTGTCGTCGACAACAAGCACCCGGCCCGACGCGCCTGGCACAACTTGAGAGTAGGTGCGCCCCGGCCCCCGCGTCCGGGTTTTCCCCACTTCCACCCCCTGCGGGCGACCCACGTCCGCCCACCACCGGAACCCGTTCCTGATCACCCCCCAGGAGCTGATAGTGTTCTACCCGTCGCCGAGCAACACCGGCGGCCCCGCCCCCGTAGCTCAGGGGATAGAGCAACGGCCTCCGGAGCCGTGTGCGCAGGTTCGAATCCTGCCGGGGGCACTTTCGCTGGACCAGCGCCGCAAGGCCGCTGACCAGCGAAGGTGCCAAGAACAAAGACCCGGACTCAGTCCCACTGAGTCCGGGTCTTTGTCGTTGTTACGCACTAGTCGCGATAGACCTGCGATAGACCCTGATCGCGTCTGCTGTGGACCAGCCCGCCACCCCCCTGGGTCTTCATGTGCCTGATCAGGTACTGCTGAGCGATCGCGTTAGCCCGATTGACTCGGGGGGCCGCGGCTCCCAACCAGATCAGAAACTCCGCGATCACCGTGGCCGTATCGCGCCACACCCATCCCGGAACGGATGTCAGCACGCCCGCGGGGTCCTCCTGGCGCCACTGAAGCGCCCCCTGGCCATCGCCGTAGTTGATGGCGACACCTCGGCCGAGGATGAACACCCCGTCAAGGGGTGGCAGCTGAGGTTGCGCGCCATCCGGGCCGACCACCAGTTCAGCTGCGCTGAGTTCACTCAACAACGTGTCTGTTGCCACCGCACTCTCGAACGCAAAGAGAAAATAGGGCGGACACTCATAGAACCGGAGACCATCAGAAGGGTTCGTCCAGCGCGTATCCCCCGCACCGTGATGGTTACGCAACTTCTTGAACTGGGCGGCCTTCTTTAGGGTTTCACTCAGGTCGGCCTTCGTCAGACGCGATTTGATCTCCCCCACCGCGGAGACACCCTCGACGAGAAACAATCCCGATTCGTGAGGATTCGTACGGAATGGCTGATCCATGTTCGCAACAACAACGTCGGTTTGACTGGATGTTTGATCATTCAGATCAATAACCTCCCCAGTGCCTACCGTAAAATGCCGAGGAAGGTGGGCGCTCAGAAAATCCCTAAATGCCGATTCCGTCACGTCTCCCCGAAGGCCGGCGTGACGAAAGCTACTTCTGGCTTCGTCCAGCGAGGCCGCAAGCTTCCTGTCCTGCGCCCGCAACATTTCAACAAGATTCCGATTGAGCACCAAGCACCTCCACTGTGGCCGCCAACGTAGATTGTGGAACAGGAGCCCGAGAGGCCGCAGGCGATTCGCCAGGGTCGTGGTTCCAGAGGCGAGGAACTGTCAGGACCTACGCATCTCAATCCCTTCGGTTCAGTTCAGCTTCGATCTTGCCGTTCATCACCTCTTCCTGACCGTAGATACAGCCCTCGTACACGCGATGGATGACCTCAGGTGAGTTGCCCACTCGGCGGGCTACCTCGGCCACGGGTACACCCGCGTTCAGCCAGGTCGTGATGCAGGTGTGCCGGAGGTCGTACGGTCGGCCACCGAGGATCGAGGCTTGGAGGTCCGGAGGGAGGGCGTACGCCCGGGCGTCCTTCCAGACCCGCCAATACGTGCTGCTGCCGACGAGACCGAGCCGTTCGTTCGTGAACAGCCGCCCGTCCTTAGCTGTACCGAACTCGTTCAGGTGAGCCCGGAGCATGGCGACCAGCGGCGGTGGAATCGGGACCGGCCGGTCGTCCTTGGCTTCCCTGGACTTCAGGCCACGCTTGTCGTGGCGCTCTCCGCTATCCGTCCACTGCTTACCGGACACCGGGTGTGTGTCCCGGAGCGTGAGCGTCCCCCAACCCTTTTCCGGGAGGTGGCAATCCGACTTCTTCAGCCCCACCGCCTCGCTCGGGCGGAGTGCGGCGAAATACATCACGGCGAAAAAGGCCACCAGGCGGCGCCCCTTCTTGCGATCCCACGTCCCGACGTAGGAGACCGCGGCCAGCAACTGAGCAGCTTGGGACTTATTGACGAGGACGCGAGGGTCCACGCGGTCTGAGGCGGAAGTCTTCACCTTCTTGAGCGCGGTGAGAGGGTTCTCCACCAAAAGCTTCCGCTCGATTGCGTACTCAACGGCCGTGTTCAAGGCACGCCGCCGGCGCCGGGCTGTCTCACCCGCTGCGGGTGCCCCGTCCAGCTTGAAGGAAAGGCGGTATTGGACGTCTCGGAGGATCTTCGGGTCTTCCAGCGCGGACACGAGAAGGGACCTCTTCAGCAGCCACCCAAGGGCGTCTTCCAGCTCAGATGGGGGGTCCAACTCGGCGTTCGCGGGCACGACCGCCCACCGGAGTGCGAGGCGCAGCTCCTCCGCCACGGGCATCTGCTTGTCCTGCTCCACCATCGCCAGCGTGACCGCGGCAAGGCCGTCTGCCATACCTTCCCGCGTCTTTGCCGCCGCCGTAGGCCAGCGCATCGCCATGTACTCGCGGCAGAACGTGAACCAGGGAAGTTGCTCGCGGGTCTCTGCCGGCTCTTGGGCGCGCGCGAGGGCGCGAACCTCGGACTCCGGGAGGCCGTCCTCGATGCGGAACGCCTCGCCGCGCTTCATTGCCAGCCACAGCTCTGACCGACGGCTGTCCGCCAGGCCAACGGTGGCGAAGGTCTTGCTGCTGACCTTGCCTGCCACGAGCCAACGGAGTTGGTAGGGCCGGGTCTTGCTCTGCGCCTTGGTGACCTTCCAAAGGCGCACGTCGAGGGAGAATCCTTCCGGGCTCGAGTTGCCGTTCTGCTCGGGCCCGGAATCAGTGCTGTTGCTCACGCGGCTTCCTCCCGCGTCTCCAGCCACCGGGTCAGCTCAGAGCGCCGGATCCGCACAGATCCGTTGGGGAGCTTGATGGACTTCGGGCCCTTCCTGTACTGGCGCCAGCGGTAGAACGTCGCTCGCGGGACACCGATCTCTTCGATCACTTCGGGGATGGTCAGCATTTCGTCGCGAGGCTTGGCCACGGCGAGGCTCCTTCAAGCGGTGGTTGTGGGACAGAAACGCCGAAGTCGCTGACAGAACTGACAGAACCTGCCTCACATGCCCGCTGACCTGCACCTTCGGGTCTTTGAGCGGTCGTGACAGAACCCGCGGAAACTCAGACAGAACCTCCCGCCCCGGAATCCGTCCGGGTTGGCGGGTGAGTTCTGTCGGAGTTTCCAGCGGTTCTGTCACGACTGCCGTGAGCGGCGTTATCGCAGGTCAGCGGGACGGGGCTGGGGTTCTGTCAGTTGTGTCAGGGCGGCTGGGGTTGTGTCACTCGCCCCGCGCGAGGCGGGGGTGCGCTTCGTACTTCGGGGAGGGCGGCCGGCCGCCGCGGCCGGTGCGCGGGGGCGGGGGCTGTTGCCGCAGCCAGCCGTGTTCCTCCAAGAGGGCCAGGGCCGGGTCGAGGTCGGCCATGGCGGGGAAGTCTCCACGGGAGAGCTGCCGGAACAGCTCCCGCTTGGTGAACCCGGCCGGCCGGGTGTCGCGGATGTGCGCGAGAACCTGGTGAGCGGACTCCTGGGCGGGGTCGGCCCCCATGGCATCGAACACGTGCTGGGCGTGGGCGGTGAAGTAGTCCCCGAGGCGGGTGGCGGCGGCGAGGGTGGCGGCCTCGATGGGGCGCGTCCATCCGTTGTCGGGGTAGGTCGCGAGGTGGAGCAGTCCGGCGATCCGGGCAACCGCCCCGTCCCGCTTGCTGGCCCACTTCACGATGGCGGCGAGTGAGCCTCCCTTGCCGATCCGGGACTCAGTGACCTTCTGGTAGGCAAGCATGACCGCATCGGCCTCGGGCGCGAGGGTGAGCACTGCCGGGTCGGTCCAGCCGTTCATCGCCATGGCCAAGCCCCCGAGGCTGCGGGTGTACGCCTCGGCCACTTCATCGGGGATGAGGTCCGGCGTGAGGTTCCGCCGGCCGACCAGCGATTCCGGCTGGGCGTACAGGAACCGCGCCAGGAGCCCCCGACCGTCAGCGCCCTTGATCTGCCCGATGGACTCCAGGACTTCGGGCTGTACGGCCAGCCCCATCGTCACCGCAGGGTGCTCGATGTGCTGGGCCTCGCGACCCTGCCTGTTGACCCGCACCATGTCCCCGGCGTGGCCCTTGAGGAAGATCTCCATGTTGGGCGCACCGCTGTAGCGGCCAGCGATGATGTCGAAGATGCCGCCCTCCGGGGACAGGACGGAGATCCGGCCCTCCTGTTCGGTGAGGAGCGTGGCCAGGTTCTCAGGGGTGACGTCGTCCGCGACAAGCTGAGGCTTGCACGGGACCTTGATTTCTTCGGCGGCCTGGGCGAGGGCGACAGCCTCGGCGGTGAGCTGGTCGCGCATCCCCGCTTCGGCGTTCGCGGCCTTGGCTGCCGCCTTGTCGGCCGCGGCCTTGGCCAGCCGGGCGGTGGTCTCGGCCTCGGCGCGTGCCGGTCCCGAGAGCTCCACGAGAGCCTTCTCCACAGCCATGAGCGGTTCGGTCATCAGCGCGAACACGGCGCTCTTCCGGTTCCCCGGGTCCAGCGCGATGGCGGTGTAGAGGTTGACCGGCTCGCGCCACCGGCCGCGCACGCAGACGGTCGCCCGGCCGCCGGCCGCCGTGGCGATGACCGCGAGGGCCAGGCACCCCGCCAAGTCGGCGGGCGTCTGGGTTTCCTCGGCGACGGCTGCCACCATGCCAGCCAGCCAGGGCGGGAGCGTGTCCACGGGAAACGTCGGGAGGTCCCTGCGTGCCGTGAGCGGCACCGGCTCGTCCCAGGCCGGTCCGGCCACGTCCTCGGTGGCAAGAGCGTCGAACCCGGCCCAGAGGTCGGCGTCCGCGGATGGTGCGGTCATGCGGATGTCCTGCCTTCCTGCGGGTCACTGCGAAGGGCTGAATGGACGGCCTGACGGCCGACGACCTTGGGCGCGCCACTGCCGCCTCGGGCTGCGGCGGATACGGCGAGGCTCGGGTTGTCCGTGGTGGTCATGCCGCGTCACCGGCCGTGTTGCGGCTGCTGCGGCGGATGCCGTCCCGGATGCTGGCCGCGGCGCGAGACGCGGCCAGGCCTTTGGCGAGGGCGACCTCCGTGAGCGTGTCGGTGACTTCCCGCTCGGTGAGGGCGCCGGCCGCGACTAGCCTGCCGAGGGCGTACGCCGCGTTGTAGAGCGTCGTGTTCTGCGCCCCGGTGGCGGCGGCCTTGACCTTGGCGGCCTCCCCGTTCAGGGCCGCGGTCGCGTAGCGGTCGGCCCGTCCGATCCGGGACTGGAGCACGGCCACGCTGACCGGGGCGGGTGCAGGCGGCGGGGTGAGCAGGTCACTGAGCCACGTGGGGAGGGGGGCCGCGGGCGCGTCGTGCATGATCTCGTACGACGCTCCGCCGACGATGCTGCCGGCCGCCACCACGTACCCGCCCCAGGCTCGCGTGTCGACCTTCCACCCCAGCCGCCCTGCGCTCCCACGTAGCTGCTTTCCGGCGGGGGCATTGAAGTACAGGTGCTGTCCGCCGCGGCGGGTGCGCACGGTGAAGGTCTCGGTCGGCAGCCGCTGCCCGGCCCGCTCGCACAGGGCGGCGAACACATCAAGTCCGTCGCTCACGCCGCCCCACTCGGGCGGCGGGGTGTCCGTGGCGTCCTTGGGGATGTCGAGGTCCACCACCAGCAGTCCGGCGGGCCCTGTGGCGATGCCAACGTTGTACGGACCCGTCTGCCAGCACTGCTCGATGTGCCGCGGCTCCAGCGTGGCGCGCTGCTCCGGGGTGCGGTGCCCGTCCTCGCACCGGCCGACGCGGGGGCAGTTGCGTTCGGGGTGCCCGGCGGGCCGCTTGTCACCGGGGCGGAGCGGGAAGACGGGCCAGCCGCGCTCGGCGGCGGCCAGGGCGGCACTCAGCAGCGCCGGGACCGGGGTGGGTGTCATGCTGGTGGTCTCCTGTTTCTGTCGAAGGGACGGAGAGCCGGGGCGGTCGCGGTCTTTGGCGAGAGGCGACCGCCCCGGGCACAGCTACTGGTGTCGAGCCCAATGGGCGTACTGCTGGCGGACGTAGGCGCGCGGCTCGGTCAAGGCCTCTACCTGGTCGATGTCCATCAGCCGTTGGGCGGCACGCTGGGCGGCTTCGGTGGCGTCGCCGTGGATGTGAGCGCGCTCGTCGTCCAGAGCGATGCGGTCGAGCAACGCGGCCTTGCGGAGCCAGAACTCGCGGTCGGCTTCCTGACCGCGCAGGGCGCGTACGGCGCGGTCGGCGGTCCAGCCGATCTCGCTGATGATGCTGGGCGCCATGGCGTACGCGGCGGCCGGCGTGGTCTCCGGCGCGGGCGGGCGGGTCACTGGGACGTCTCCGGGGTGTGGGCGGCGGTCTCCCAGGCCTTGCGCTCGGCGCAGTTGGCGCCGTGAGTGCGCGGGACGATGGCGGTGGCCGCGGCGTGGGCGAGGGTCGCGTGCACCTGTGCCTCGGCGTGCAGGAGCTGCTTGGCGAGGGTGGTCAGGTTGGGGCTGGCGGCCTGGTTCAGGAGGTCTTCGGCCTTGCGGTAGTGCTCGGGTCCGGACATGGCTTTCTCCTGGGCTAGTTGTGGAAGCGGTTGCGCTTGATCACGGCACGGCGGATGTGGACCGTCGTTCCGGCCGGCGCGCGCCGGCCGGAGCCGAGGCGGAGGGCCTGGACGACGACGAGGCCGCCGAAGAGGACCGCGGCGAGGATGACGAGCTGCTGCACCAACGCCGCGAGGGCGGTGATGAAGGTGGCGAGCAGGAGCAGGCCACCGCACACCGCGAGGAAGCCGATGCCGCCGATTGCGATGTTCACCGCGACCGGGCTGATGGCGGGGCGGACGCGGTAGGGCTCCGGGTCCTTGGCGGGGGTGAGGGCGTAGCCGGTGATGAGCCGCCCGTCGGGGAGCTGGACGGTCTGCACCTCGGGCAGCGTCTGCGGGGCGTTGGCGTGGTGCTGCGGTACGAGCGGCGCGTGGGTGGGCGGGAGCGGGACCGGATGGTGGACGACCGGGGTGTTCTCGTGCATCGCGGGCTCCTAGTTGGCGATGTCGGCGAGGGCTTCGGCGGTGGACTTCACGACGTTGGTGATGGGCTCGTAGGCGCCGGTCCCGGCGGCGAAGAAGCCGAAGAGGAAGAGGACGATCGCGGCGCCGGCGCCGGCCGACTTGGTCTTGAGGGCGATGAACGAGAAGCCGCCGAAGAGCAGCACGGCGGAGATGGTGAAGGTCATGACGGGCTCCGATCGGGGACGGTCGGCGGGGTGGTCAGCGGGTGCCGTTGCGGTAGGTGCGGGCCCACAGGTTGTAGAGGTGGCGCCCCTTGCGGATGCGGATGCCGTGGCCGTCGCAGCGGCGGCAGTGCTTGCCGCGCTGGGGCTTGCCCTTGCGGCTGTAGGTGAGGGCGAAGCCGAATCCGTCGCACTTGCGGCAGCGGCCGAACGGCGAGGCCACACAGAGCGTTGCGTAACTGAGCGTGAGCAAGAGGGTGGGGGCGCTAGCGAGCAGGAAGAGGGTCACAAGGGCCTCCAGGGCCGGGTTTTCGGGGTTTTCGCAGGTGGGCCGCTATCTGCTAGCGGCCTGATCAGGCGCCGCGGGGGCTGCTAGCGGGGTCGCTAGCGCTAGCAGGGCGTGCTGCTAGCGCTAGCGACCTTGATGGGCTAGCTCGCGCCCCGCTTCTTGTTGCGCTCAGTAATCGCCTTGGCGATGTGGGCGCGTTCGATGCCGCGCTTGTTGACGGTCTTGCCGTCGATGCGGCGGCCGATCTGGTCGGTGCCGATGCCGTAGGGCTTGAGCGCGTTGGTGAGCTGTTCGGCCTTGGGCTTGGGCTCCATCTCGGCCCACGGGCCGTAGATCTCGGGCCGCAGTTCGGCGAGGCGGTCCACGACGGTCTCGGACCAGAGCTTGGCCTCGCCCTTGCCGAGGACGGCGGCGATGTCGTCCAGGATCGTGGCCAGCGCGGCATCCGCCGGGGCCTGCCCGGCCGCGTCGCCGGTGAGCGTGCCCTCGGCCTCGCGCAGGGCCTGGGCGCGGGTGAGGATGCTCTCCGCGTCGCGCCCGTCGGCGAGGTAGGTGCGGACGATCCCGGCGTCGTCCGTCATGCCCTTGAGCAGGCCGACGCCCTTGTGGGACTTCAGCAGCCGGGAGGCATCCAGGCCCTCGCTGTACGAGCCGGCGCCCAGGATGGTCTCGGAGACCTGGTAGGCGCCGACCCGCAGGGCGAACCGGGCCTGGTGCTGGTCGCGCAGGACCGAGGGGCAAGCGGTGTCGTCGGGCTTCTGGGTCGCGGTCATGACCGAGACGCCGACGGCCGGCGCCACGCGGGCGAGGAAGACCAGCAGCTCGAGGATCGTCTTCCCGTGAACCGGGTGCATCAGGTACTCCTGCACCTCGTCCACGACGAACAGCACCAGCGGCATGGCGTACTTCTTGTCCCGCGAGATGCCGGGGGTGAGCTTGCCCTCCGGACAGACGTGCAGCGGGAGTTCCGAGAGCCGGTGGTAGCGGTCCTCCACATCGGCCTTCAGCTCCTGCAGCGAGTTGACCAGGTGCATGACCGGGTCCACCCCGCTCTGCGGGACCGTGCCGAAGCCGACCCGGTGGGCGACCTTGGAGAACTTCCGCCAGTCCGGGGAGGCCTTGCCGTCGAACACGTACAGGCGCACGTACGGGTCCAGGGCCGCGGCCAGCGCGATCGTGCGGGCGGAGAACGTCTTGCCCTGCCGCGGGACGGCGCCGACCAGCAGCGACACCCACAACATGCTGATCTCGACCTCGTTGCCGCGCTCGTCACGGCCCCAGGGGAACGGCTTCCAGAAGTCCACCCGGGTCGCCCCGAGCAACGGGGTGCGGCCGGTCGGGACGGCGAGCGGGTCGCGGTTGGCCACCCACATCGAGACCCGGCGTGAGCTGGTCGTATCCCGGTCCAGGAACACCTGCGTCTCGGCGACGTCGATACCCGAGGCGAGCGCGTCGCGCTTCTTGACCGCGTCGGAGAACGTCTTGCCGTACGGCAGGTCGACCACGACTCGCCAGCCGTCCCCGTCCTGGCGGATCGGCTGGGGGAAGGCAATGCCCTGGTCGGGCTTGGTGAGCCCTGCGGCGAGGAACGCGCGGCTGACGATGTCCGAGGTGAGCTTGCGGTGGCGGAACTTCACCTTGGCCACGTCGATCAGCGGCCGGTCCGCCGGCGTTCCCGCCCACCCCAGGACCCCGGTCAGCGCGAGCAGCGCCAGGGCGAGCAGCCAGCCCGGGGCCAGCACCCACAGGGCCAGGGCCGCGCCGAGGCCGATCACGGTGGCCAGAGTGGCGATGATGCCGCGCAACTTCACCCGGGCGTCCCGCTGCCGGGACAGCTTCAGGTACTCCCCGGCGTCCTCGGTGCGGACCGCGGCGAGGCGCACGGGCAGGCCCTCGGCGTCGGAGACCCACCGGCCGGCCGCGCCCAGCCAGCGGCACGCGCCGACCGGGGCGTAGGCCAGGAGCTTGGCGGAGTACACGGGCGTGCGAACCAGGTGGTAGGCGGTGGTCTGGCGGTAGTGGCCGGCCGCCCACCGGGCGACCTCGGCGCGCTGCTTCGCGCTGGTCAGCCAGTCCGGCAGGACCGGGCGGCGGGCCTTGTCCTTGGCCTCGATCACCTCGGCGATCGAGGGCGGGAACGCGTGCTTGGGCGGGTCCACCGGATCGCCCTCGGCCACCGTCCCGTCCTGGTCGGGGGCGTCATCGGGGAGTTCGGCCTCCCACTCCCCCGGCCGCGCCTCACCCGGAGCGAGCGGGCCGCTGCCGTCCTTCTTGGTCGGGAACGGCAGAACCGACGCCGAACCCGCAGTGCTCTCCGTGCCGTCCGGCTCGTCGTCCGGCTGCTCGATAACGTGAATCTCAGACACGATGGGCCTTCCAGTGCGCAGGGGCGGCAGACCCGGTCAGGCTGAGAGCTAGATGGCCTGGTCCGCCAGAACGGAAGCGATGCAGGTCAGGGAGTCGAACGGGCCGCTTCGACGCAGCGGGCGCAGAGGTCGCCCGGGTGCGGTCCCGGGCTGATGAAGAGGTGCCGGCCGCAGAAGTAGCCACCGCAGCCGTACTCGTCTCCGCCGGGGGTCTCTCCGCAGAGGTGGGCGAGGCCCCGGTCGATCTGCTCGTCGCAGGCAGGCTCTTCGCAGACGGCCTGCACGGCGTAACCGGCCTCGATCTGCTCGCCGTTGCGGTGCACGGCGTAGTGGGCGTAGCCCATGGCTGATCTCCTTCTTGAGGTCGTGATCAGGCGGCGCACTGGTCTTCGGGGTAGGCGCAGGGCACGCACATGCCGAGCGAGGCCGGGATGATGTAGCCGGCGTCGCGGTGGCAGGTCGGGCAGGTGCGGCGGGCCGCGTTGGCCTTGGCGAGCGCGGCGGCCTTGGCCACGGTCATGGGCCGGACCGGCCGGGCCAGCTCGACCCGGTAGAGGTAGGCGATCAGGGGGCCGCGGCGGTACCGGGGCCGCTCCAGCTGGGCCGCCACGTCCTGGCCACCGGGGCGGAGCCCGGCGGCACGCAGCTGCCGGCGGGTGGCCAGACCGTCCGGAGCCAAGCGCCAGTGGTAGACGGGCAGGGTCCCCGTCGACTCGCTCACGCTGCGGCCCGTTCAAGAGCCTGGGCCGGGTTCTGGCGGAGTTCGTTGTATCGGGTGGAGACCCAACCGATGGACCAGCCGGTCAACTCGGCCGCGGCCCGTACCGGCAGATCGGCCGCGTAGGCGGCGTGCACGACCTGCCGGGCCCGGTCCTCGGGCAGCTTCTCCGCGGCGGGACCGGCGGACAGCAGGGCAGCGCGTTCACGCTCGGCCCGTTCCGCCCGCGCCGCTTGTTCACGGCGTGCGCGTTCGGCCCGCTCCCGCTCCTCCTGCTCGCGGTGTAGAGCGGCTTCCCGTTCACGACGTTCACGCTCCCGTTCGGCGTGTTCACGCTCGCGTTCAAGGCGTTCACGCTCGCCCCGCTCCCGTGCCTCGCGGGCCTCCTCACGGTCACGCTCCTCGCGCCGTACCCGCTCCTCGTGTTCAGCGCGTTCACGGATCAGGCGGGCCTCATGCTCACGCTGTTCACGGGCCAACTGAGACTCATGCTCGCGCCGCTCACGTTCCCGGCGCTCCGCCCGGTCCGCGCGCTGTTCGGCGGCCTGCCGCTGTTGCTCGCGTTCAGCCCACTCCTCGGCCTGGAGCGCCGCCACGGCAGCGGTGATGGCACGGCGGTAGGCGAGCCCGGTCTCCGCCGTGACGATCAGGAGCAGCGGGGCGACCGAGTGCACGGCAACGCCGACCAGGTCTCCCCGGAGGGCGGAGTCGCCGATGTTAAGGGCGAGGGTCATGCCGCCGGTCATCCACCGCAGCGCAATCGGCCACCGGCCGCCGTGCCCGCCCAGGCGGGCCAGCACGGAGTCAAGGCGGACCACGATCACCACCGCCGCGTCCACGACCAGCGGCAAGATCGGGGCCGTCCACCGCCACTCGGTGGGGGTGTGGTCGGTCATGAGCGGGGTGACCGTCAGGACCGAGTAGAGCATCGCCCCGGCCACGATCAACCACGTGCCCACCGACAGGGCGCGTTCCGCTGATCGGATCTGAACGTCGTTCACGACGCCTCACCACCAACCGCGGTACCGCGGCGGCCGGCTCGGCGGCCGTGGACCGTCGCCATCGGTGAGCCCATCCGTCGGGGCGGTGCGATGCTCGCGCCGCCGCCCTCGCGCTTGGCCCGGTACATGTGCTCGTCTGCCATGCGCAGCAGCTCCGGCAGGTCGGCAGGCCCCCGCCAGTAGCGGGAGATCCCGACCGATGCCCGGACGTCGATAGAGCGGCCGTCGAAGACCACGGGCCGTTCCAGCCGGTGCAGCAGGTCCATCGTCTGGGCGTGGACGTTGTCCAAGTTGCTCTGCGACGGCCCCACCACCGAAGTGAGGGCCACGAACTCGTCACCACCGAGGCGGCCGGCGAACCCGCCGTGCGTACCCGCCCACTCCCCCAGCCACTGCCCGACAGCGCGAATCACCGCGTCCCCGGCAGCATGACCGAGCTGGTCGTTGATCGCCTTGAACCCGTCGAGGTCCACCAGGAACACGGCCCGCCACTGTCCCTGGGCGAGCGACTTACGGGCCCGCTCCTCGAACGGAGCGCGGGTCAGCAGCCCGGTCAGCGGATCGCGGCGCGCTTCCTCGAACCGGCGTCGCATGAACAGGCCATGCACGGACCACCCGGCGGCCGGGGGCAACGCGGCGGCCAACGCGGAAAGGACGTAGCTCATGCCGCCGCCCTCCGGCCCCGCGGCCGACGGCCGGCCGGCCGCACCAGCGGCACGATGTTGAACAGCTCCGGCGCCTGGGCCTCGATCACCTCGGCGGCGACCCGGCTCACGACGTCCGGCAGATCCGGGTACTCGGCGAGGATGTCGCGGGCCGCG
This sequence comes from Streptomyces sp. NPDC089919, assembly GCF_040684615.1. Lineage (NCBI taxonomy): Bacteria > Bacillati > Actinomycetota > Actinomycetes > Kitasatosporales > Streptomycetaceae > Streptomyces > Streptomyces sp. NPDC089919. The sequence goes on along the minus strand of NZ_JBFBGK010000047.1, from coordinate 8,745 downwards.
TCCAGCCGGGCCGCGCGCTCCTCCTCGGACTCACCCTCCACCCCGAGCCACAGCTCAACCGGGGTCCCGAGGGCCAGTTCCACGAAGTCATCGGTACTGAGGGCCTGGTGGCGGCCGATGTACGTGCGCATCGCGCTCTCCTGTTGTCGAAGGGGTTCAAGGCGGTCGCGGTCTTTGGCGAGAGGCGACGGCCTCGGAGCGAAGCCTGTGATCCCGGCTCCCCTCGGCCCTGCCCGTACGACGCGGGGCGCCGGACGGGCAGGGGAGGCAACCGGCCGCAGCGCCACGGCTGCGGAGGTGACCCGGCGTCCGCGACTCACCGGTGCTGCCGGTGCTCGCTTGCGCAGCGGATCAGGGGGACGCGGGTGGGCGACCGCCGCACGTGCCGGTCCAGCACGGGCAGCGCCCAGATTCTTCGTCGGTACACAGCAACCTCCACAGCGGTGGGTCCGGCCTGTGCGTGTCTCCTTCGGGAGCGCGCTCCCGTTTCAGGCGTATGGAGACGTGACCTTGCGGTCTGTAGCCCTCCGGTTGACAAGGGATCCGGGACCCTCCCCCCGACCGCCGCGGGGCTCCTGGTCGTACGTGTTCGCCTCGGACCTGCCGCCCACCGAGGGCAAGCAGGATCGAAGCTGCGCTCCGGACCCTCAGGGCCGATGCGGTACCTCTATTACAGGTACCGCATCGGCCTTTCGTCAAGCAGGGCCGCGAAGTTCTCTGCGTTCGCGCCGGGACTTCCTGGCGCACCATCAGAATCGGGCCAGGTCAGGGGCGTTCGTTACCTCACGCGTGGACACCTCGGGGCCTTCTGGCTACCGTCAAGACATCCCAAGACGTCCCACCCGGGGGTGCAGATGTCCAACGAACGCTTACGTTCAGCCCTCTTGGCCAAGGGCATGACGGTCCAGAGCCTGGCCGAGGCGATCGGGGTCAACCCCAAGACGGTCGAGCGCTGGATCACGCAGGACAAGCCGCCGTATCGGCGCCATCAGTACGCCGCCGCGTCACAGCTCGGGGTGGACGTGACCACCCTCTGGCCCGAAGACGCGCGCTCGCTTGAGTCCTCTGCGGATCTGAGCAAAGCGGAGATCGTCACCGTCTACCCGCACCGCCACATGGTGCCGGCCGGGCTCTGGCGGGAGATCTACAACCGCGCGGAGAAGCACGTCGATGTGCTGGTCTACTCCGGGTTGTGGCTCTCGGAAGACCCCAAGTTCCTGGACCTCCTCAAGGCGAAAGTCCGGGCCACGGCACAGGTACGGATCCTGCTCGGAGACCCGTCGTGTGAAGCCGTACGACAGCGGGGCATAGACGAGGGCCACCGCATCATGGACGGCAAGATTCGCAACGCCCTGATGAACTACCGGCCGCTGTTCACGAGCCACCCCGAGATCGGGTTCCGGCTGCACGATGCGACGCTCTACAACTCCCTGTTCCGGGCGGACGACGAGATGCTGGTGAACACCCACGTCTACGGCATCGGGGCGTACATGGCGCCGGTGCTGCACCTGCGCCGGCTACCGGGCGGCGGGCTGTTCGACACCTACGCGAATAGCATCGAACAAACCTGGGGAGGCGCGCGCCAGGTGACCGACCACGACATCACGGGAGTTTGAGCATGGGACGCATCGACTACCTCCACGACCCCGCGGCTCCGCCGGCCAACTCGGTCGTGCCCTCCGTGGTGGCGTTCGTGCAGAACGACGCCGGACAGGTCCTGATGATCCAGCGGTCGGACAACGGCCGTTGGGCTCTGCCCGGCGGCGGCCACGACGTCGGCGAGTCCATCAGCGACACCGTCGTGCGGGAGGTGTGGGAGGAGACCGGCATCAAGGCCGAGGTCGTCGATATGTCGGGGATCTACACGGACCCCGGTCACGTCATGCTCTACGACGACGGCGAGGCACGGCAGCAGTTCAGCATCTGCTTCCGCGCCCGGCCGATCGGCGGGGATCTCCAGACGAGCAGCGAGACGACACAGGTCCGCTGGGTAGACCCCGCGGACCTGGCCGAACTCGACATCCACTCCACGATGCGACTCCGGATCACGCACGCCATGGACGCGACCCGGGGCACGCCCTACATCGGCTGAGCCGCGCCGCCCTTCGCCGCGGAGACCCTGGTGAGCACACGTACGGTGCACAGCAGGATCTCCGGCTCGGCTCGCCGAATGAACTGCCCGATCAGGCTTTCCGGCCCGTAGCGACCAGCGATCTCGTTGATCCGGTCCACGGGGTTGGTCGGCGTGCCGTCTGGGGTGGTGTTCATGTCGCAGAAGCAGAGCGCATCGGCCAGGTGCTCTTCCTCGCGCGGAAACTCGCCCTCGAGCACATCACGTAGACCCCGCGCGTCCGCCTCCATCCACGCACAGGAGTGGTAAGCGACGAGCCTTACGACACGCTCGTCCGCGCCGACACTCCGGAGGTGCCGGGCACCGTCGAGTGGATGAAACCCGGTCTTGGCGAGGTCGGGCGAGTACCCGATGTCGTGCAGGACGGCCGCGGCCTCCAGCAGCTCGGCGTCTGGGCCCAGGATCTCGGCAATGGCCCGCGCCCGCTCGGCGACGCCCAGGGAGTGCGCCCAGCGACGGGGAAGCGGTTCGGCCAGCAAGGCCTCTGCCAGCGGGTAAGCCCATTCGGTCAGCGTGGCGGTGGTCAAGACTTCAGGTCCTCCTGTTGGGACGGCAAGGCCCGGACGGCGCGCCGCTTGCCCTGCCCCCCTTCGGTGAGCAGGCCGGCGGCCTCGAGCTGCGTCAAGGCCTTGCTGATCGTCGGACGTGAAACGTTGAGGCGGGCGCTCAGCACCCCTTCACTCAGGAACGCTGCCCCAACCTCCAGACCCTCATCCGTGATGAGCTCAGCAATCCGCTCGGCGAGTGGTCGGCGGTCGCGATCACTGTGATCTCCGACACGGATCACCCGCCACCGAGAGCCGGGAACAGGCTCAGCCAGACCATCCTGCTGAAGCACTTTGAACGCCCGCAGCGCCACCCCGCGGGACACACCATGCTGTCCCATGACTTCGGCCAGCGAAGGAAGTTCCCGCATGCTCGAATCGTCCGCGATTTCCCCCTTGAGGATCTGGGCGATCTTCAAGAAGGTGCCGCGTGGGCTCACGGTATCTGCCACCTAGCCTCCAACTCGTTCCTCTGCGTGCAGCCCAAGCCTCGCATGCCGTCAGTGCTGGAGTGCGTCGTCGCAACCCGTCATGCACCACTCCGGCGCCGAGAGGTGTCAGCTTTCCGGAGCCTCCCCGTCAAGTACAGTGCGCGCCTTCTCAAGCGACGCTTGCAGGGTGGCGCTCACCTTGAAGCCGTCCGCGCGACCGAAGCCTGCCTTCATCTCGTCGTAGACGGGCGTAAGCACGTCCTGATCGAATCGAGTGAACCCCACATCCACCGCGACATCCTGTGAGATCCTGGCAATTGGACGCGTAAATCCCTTCAGCATCCGCCCGGGCTCGTATCCGCCAATTTCATATACTTCATCGCGACTAACGAACCCACCATTCTCCACGGCCCGAAAAATCACGGCCTCTTGAACAGGAGCTTGAACACGGAGCGCTCGGATCAGATCAGCAAGAAGGATGTAATTCCAGGCGCCTATCACTTCCTCCTCTTCAGCATCCGAACGGGCATCGACCATCTCTACATTCTGGACCGATACCTCGCTCACATCAACCTGAAGATGCTCACGCGCTAGTACGAGAAACTGTTCAGGCTTCAGCATGAAGAGCCGGCCAGTCGACTCCGCCAGAAATTCCTCAGTCAGTTCATTCCGTGGACCGATCGGCATGTTGTGGCGGATCCGCCACCAATCCTCTTTGTGATCTCCCGTAACGAACACGAAGTCACCGCCGCGCCGTTTGGCCTCCAGTTTCAACTGATGCCAAACGAGGTAGTCGCCAACCTCCGAGTTGTCTCCGCGAGAATCTTTCTTCTTGTCCATGTACCCGGGTGGAATCTGCGCCGCGATGCGCTGCTTACCAAGGGCGATCGCAGCATCATGGTCGGCGCGAGCCATGGGCTGACCAACCTTCCCAGCCAGAAGACCCGTGAGCTCAGCGATCACACGATCTTTTGAAGTGTCTCGCTCCATACCCAGGCCGCTACGATCAACGACCTCTTCCATGAGACCGATGACTTCTTCAAGGGAATCAGAAAGTCGCATTTCCAACGAGACTACTTCTTGCCGATTTAGGGAAACTCGGTTCGCCCAGGTGCGCAGCTTATCTATCAGCTTGCCGAGATCATCACGTAGAGCATCTTTCGACTGGTCAAGCTGCTTACGCGGATCCTCGATCGCACTCTCACGGTTCCGCCAGAATTCCGACATCACTTGATTAGGCACCCACAATCGGGAACCCAGAGTGTTAAACACCGACAAGAACGCGGATCGGGCGTCATTGTTATACCGATAGAGGTTCAGCAGGACGTTCGTATCTACCACGACCGTTCCGCCCGCCAGTACACTCTTCCAATCTTGCGGTGAAGGCGTCACAAACCCGGAGAATCCATCGAAGATCCCCCCGGCGTTGTGCGCGTTCCCGTCCGAGGTCTCGTCAAACTCTGCGTCAGTCACGGCGACAGGCTAACGATGATCAGAGCTCACGGTGGCGAAATTCAACATCCAGGGGCCCTTGGGGGAACAACTACTCCACGCGGCCCACGTCCCGCAACGACCTTGGCCGATGCGGGACGTGGCCACCCGAGGGCAACAACTGGGGCGGAGCCGCTGACCGACCGGCCAACCCCCCGCCCACCCCCACAACCGTGAGGCAGCCCCTACGGGGTGATCGTGGTGTACGCATCGCCCTCGAGCCAGACAACAGCGACCCGAACGTCCAGGCACAGGTCGATGAGATCCTGTCGCGGACGCGACGGAACCAGCACAGCCAGCTCCGGGCGGGGGTGGATGTGCCGTCGGTAGTCCAGGAGTTGACCGACTGCCATCCGAATGGCTTCACGCGTGATGGAGCCCTTCGCCTCGATCAAGACACCGTCGGTTCGGTCGAAAACGTCGGTGTAGAGAGGCTTCAGCTCACCTGGTGGGGTAATGCGGTGGCGCACGACATCATGTCCCTGGACCCGAAGGTACTCGACATAGTCCCGCACCAGCGCGGCCTCGCGACGCTCAGCCTCATACGGCTCGCGTGACGGGTCGACAAGCGCGCGTTCGGTGTGATGCTGCTCTACGCCAACCTCATCAACTGCCAAAGCGACGGGCGGCGTGTTCGGGAGCTGGATCCCTACAGCCGGAGCCGCATCAACCGGCCGCAGTCTGAACATGATCACGCTGCGGATCGGCCCATCCCCCGTCTCGGGAGCATCTGTGAGGTACCAGGGGCGCTCAGCGTCGAGGGTGAACTCACCCATGTACTCACAGACGCCCGATGCCACCCCACGGAACAAACGCAGCGCTCGTCCATCTACGGCGTGATTCAAGATGGCCAGGTTTCCCTGAGTCATCTTCTGGTCACCTAGCTGACCTTCGCCTGCGTAGTGGTAGCAACGGTCGTCACCCCATCCATCGAAGTAGCCGTGCTTGTGCCCCTTCGAGGGATCCGTGAACAGCAGGACGTTGTCCGATACGCGAGACGGGCCGATCCCACCCTGCCGGCGCCCTCCGTAAACCGCGTGGATCTCCACCCGCTTGAGCTGCTGCCCAACCTCGATCTTCCAGCCCTGCATGCCCCACCCCAATTTTTAGGCAAGAACTAACCCCTAAAAGATAGCCCATGGTGTCACGTGGCTCGGCAGAGAGGGACCTGCTGGCTCACCTGCCGGGAGTAGCTACGTAGCCCCCGCGCACGGTATGCGATAGGGATCGGCGCTTCGGCAAGGCCCTCGCCAAGAAGCTCGAGGTCAGCGACCACTTAGGTCGGCCCCGCTGCGTGGCCTCCGGAGCCGTGTGCGCAGGTTCGAATCCTGCCGGGGGCACTTCGTGAGAAGTGTCTGGAGACCCTGCCGCCAGCAGAGATGCTGGGGGCGGGGTTTCTTCGTATGTGGAGGCGTGCGTCTCGGAGCGTCTGTGCTCGGGGCGTTGGGACGGCGATGCGGTTGTCCTGTCGATCTGCGGGGCGCTGCTCCTCGACGGACCGATCACCGCTGGGTGAGGTGGGAGGTGACGACTGCCAGGTGGTGGGAGGTTGCCCAGGCTCGCCATTGGGTGCCGCCGCCGGCTCTGGGCCTCTGGCGCGTGGCGCACTCCTGGAGTCGGGCGTCGCCCCATGACGTACCGGCGCCGGTCGGTGGCCAGTGCGCGGAGGCCACCAGCGCGGCGCTGAGGTCGAAGAAGTCGTCGTTGCCCGAGCGGACCCTCGGGTAGACGAAGACCTGCCAGTCGTCGGGGGTCGTGTAGCGCATGTTGGGGTCGGGGGTGCCACGGGACCTCACCGGCATCCGGGGATGGGTCACGCCGAAGTCGCCGAAGTCGGGAGGCCGCCCGTCGCACCGCTCGACGACGCACCGCCAGAGTTCGGCGTCGCGCCGGGCCACCGGAGTGGCCCGGCCCCTGGGGAAGCCGGTCAGGTTGACGGGGAAGGCACCGGCGGCGACGCATTCGCTCCGCCACGGCCATGCCGAGAGGATGCCGAGCGCCGTCAGGGCGCGCTCCGCCAGTCGGTCCCGCGCCGTGGCGGAGTCCACCGGCCCGGCGTCGACGAGCAGGTCGACCTCTTCGGGTTCCAGGTGGAGAACCGTGAGAAGTCCGCGGATCGCACGGGGACTCGGCAGGGTTTCCGGTGGCTCTCCGGCGAGGGGGACGCGCAGGCACGCGCCGCGCCGGTGCGCGGCGATCACCTGAGCCGCCTCGGCCGACACCTCGGCGGGATCCGTGCACCGGACCACCGGGCACATCGCCACACCGCGAAGCCACAGCGACTCGCCCAGGCGCGCGAGGGGGCCACCGGGCGCGCCCTCGAGCACCTGCGCCGGGGGCAGTGCACCGCTGTCGACGGTCAGTACGGTGCCGGATGGGACCGCGTCCATCGCACGGTCGCAGAAGGTCTCCAGGATGTCCCGCACGTCCGGGTCGGGTACCAGCTCCATGACAGGGCGGATCCCGGACCGGACGGCCGCGGTGACGTGCCCGAGGGCCGAGAACTCCCCCGCCTTGCCCTTGAGTATCGGAACGTAGGCCAACGGCTCCCCCAGCGCGCTCGGCACCGTGCCCGTGGATGTCTCGGCCACTCGCTTCGGAGTGTGACGAACAACTGCCGACCGAGATAGAGGCATGAACCGGACAAGAGGCTGATTCGTCCCCGTCCGGGGGGTGCTGGAGAGGGGACTTGCCGCGGACCGTGCACCCGCCGGGGTGTCGGTGAGGGGCAGCGGCCGAAGCCGGGCCCGGCGCGGGCCCGGCGACTACGGCGGGGTGGTTACCAGGTGACCGGGAGGGTTTTGGGGCCTCGGATGAGGGCGGCGGGTTGCCAGGTGAGGTGGGAGGGGGGGACGGCGAGGGCGAGGCGGGGGTAGCGGGCGAGGAGGGTTTCGAGCATGATCTCGGACTCCATGCGGGCCAGCATCGAGCCGACGCAGTGGTGAGGGCCGTTGCCGAAGGCCATGTGGGCGATCGGGCCGCGGTCGAAGTCGAGGGTGTCGGGCTCGGCGAAGACCTCGGGGTCGCGGTTGGCGGCGAGGTAGGAGGAGTAGACGGCGTCCCCGGCCTTGATGCGGACGCCGGCGATCTCCAGGTCCTGGGTGGCGATGCGGGGCAGGCCGACGCCGCTGCGGTGCGGGATGAAGCGGAGGAGTTCGTCGACGGCCTGCGGGATCAGCTCCGGCTGCGCACGCAGCCGGTCCAGGTGCTCGGGGTGGGTGAGCAGGGCGAAGACCATGTTGGCGCTGTTGTTGCGGACCGCGTGGGCACCGCTGACCAGGATCGCGGTGGCCAGTGAGATGGCCTCCGGCTCGGTGATCTCGCCCGCGTCGCTGGCCGCGGTCAGGACGCCGGAGAGGTCGTCGGCGGGGTGGGCGCGGCGGTGCGCGAGGAGTTCGACGATGGTGGCGCGGACGGTCGCCAGGGCGTCGGTGCTGGCCTTGGGGGCGGCGGCGGGGGTCATGGCGACGTTGGCCCAGCCGGTCATGCCGGCGCGCATGTCCTCGGGCATCCCGAGCAGGTCGCTGACCACGGCCAGCGGGAACGGCCCGTGCAGGTGTTCCACCAGGTCGGCGGGCTTGCCGTGCAGCTCCATCGCGTCGAGCAGCCGGTCGGCGGTGGCCTGGGCCGCGGGGCGCAGCCGCTGCATGGCCTTGCCGGTGAAGGCGCGGGCGACCACCCGGCGCATGTTGTTCAGGCGGGGCGGGTCGGCGTAGTTCAGGCCGGCCTTCTGGGAGGCGATGGCGTGCGGGGAGGAGGCCGTGACGCTCTTGCCGACCAGCTCCTGGCGGCTGAAGCGGGGGTCGGTGGTGGCGGCCTTGACGTGCGCGTAGCGGCTCATCAGCCAGGCGGTGCCCTGGCCGAAGGGCAGTTGGACGCGGGCGGCCCGGTCCTCGGCCAGCCGGTCCTCGAGGAAGGGGTCGAAGTCGAGTGCCTCGAAGTCGTCCAGGCTCCAGACGTGCACCGGCTCCCCGCCGTCGGGGTGGGCGGGGGCCGTACGGGGCTCTGCGGTCATGGGTGCTCTCCGGGTGGCTGGCGGGCGGATGGGCCGGCGGTCGCCCCGGCGGGTCGGCCGCCTCTTCCAGATGCGGGCGGCGCCGACGTTGCCGCCGCTCATGTCGGCGACGTAGATGTCGCCGTTCCAGTC
>NZ_JBFBGK010000046.1:0-60283 GCF_040684615.1 Streptomyces sp. NPDC089919 | reverse complement strand
CGGGGCTCCGCCCCGAACCCCGCACCGCCGCTCCGCGACGGTCGCCTCAAACGCCGGCGGGGCTGGAAGGGGGCACAGCGGGGCTCCGCGCCGGACAGGTCTGGGCGGGCCGGCACGGGCAAGCCGGGCACCGGCAAAGCGGGCTCGGCCGGGCACGGCCGGGCGGGCCGAGCCGACCGGGCCGCGTGGGCCGAGCCGGGCAGCGGGCCGAGCCGGGGGGCCGGGCGCCGGCGGGCCGGGCTCCGCTCAGACCAGGAGTTCCGGGGCCAAGGAGTTCGGGAGTTCGTGGCGGCTGTGGATGCCCAGCTTGCGGTAGATGCGGCCCAGGTGGGTGTCGACCGTGCGTTTGCTGAGGAAGAGCTTCTCGGCCACCTCCAGGCTGGAGTGGCCGCGCACCACCAGCTCGGCCACCCGCAGCTCCGCCGCGCTCAGCAGCGTGCGTTCCCGCGGCGGGGCGGCGGGCGCGGCGGCCGCCGGGGCGGGCTGGCGGGGCACCCCCGCCAGGATGGTGGTGGCGGCGGACTCCTCGCCCAGGAAGCGGTACGACTGCGCGGCCTGCGCCCGCCAGGTCACGCAGCCGGGGTGGGTGATCCCCCGCAGCGCCAGCCGGTGCCCGCAGTCCAGGAACAGCCCCACCGCCGCGGCGTGTTCGCCGCGGGCCGCGGCGATCGTGCCGTGCGCCTGGAGGGAGAGCGCCCTGACGAAGGGGTGCGCGTCCCCGACGGCCGGCTCGCCGTCCAGCAGCCCGGCCGCCTCCGCGGTCCGGTCCAGCCGCACCAGGGCCCGGGCCGCCCCCGCCACGGCCGCCCCGGCCAGGGCCGCCGAGCCCAGCCGCCGGGCCAGCCGCAGCGCGGTCTGCGCATCGGCGTGGGCGGCGGCGAAGTCCCGCTGCCGGTACCGGACGTCGCCCCGGATCAGGTGCGCCAGCAGCGCGGTGGCCAGGTCCTCGGCGGCCCGGGCGCTGCCGATCAGCCGGACCGTCAGCGCCTCGGCCTCCACCAGGTCACCGGTCCAGGTCAGGGCCAGGGCCGCACCCACCGCCCCGGCCACCGGTGCCGGGGCCAGCCCGGCCGGCTCCCGCCCCGGCAGGTCCGCGACCCGCAGGGCCAGCCGCCGGGCGGTGGCGGTGCGGCCGCCGGCCGCGGCCGCGGCGGCCAGCGCGCCGCCGAAGGCCCGGGCGGCCATGTCCCAGGGCCCCCCGGCGGCCAGCCGGGCGGCCCGGCGCAGCCCGAAGCGGTGGCCGGTGAGCAGGCTCTGCGCGGTGAGCAGCAGCAGGTACTCCCGCGGCGGCGCGCTCAGGCCGGCCAGCTCGCCGCAGACCCGGACGAAGGGCTGCGCCCCCTCGACCCGGGCGACCAGCGCGGGCGAGGCCAGCCGGGCCAGCGCCTCGGCCCGGCGGACCGGGCCGAGCGGGCTGCCGGCCGCGGTGGCCGCCTGCCGGGCGCAGGAGTCCAGGTCGCGGTGGAGTTCCACGGCGCCGAGCCGCGCGGTGAGATCCAGAAACGATTCCTCGCGCTCCCGGCCCGCCTCGTCGGCCCGGGCGGCCGGCTCGTCCAGCAGCGCCAGGGCCCGCCGCAGGTAGCGGGCCGCGACCTCGTGCTCGCCGGCCGCCGCGGCCTGGGCCCCCGCGCCGCGCAGCACGTCCAGCCCCCAGTCGCAGCCGGCCTTGAGCAGGTGCTCGGCGGTCTGCCGGGCCGGGGCGCCCAGCCGGGCCAGTACGGCGGCGGCCCGGGCATGCAGCTCCAGCCGCGCGGCCGGCGGTACCCGCTCCAGCACGGCCGGCCGGAGCGCGGGGTGCGGGAACCGGGCCGGCGGCCCGGCCTCCAGCAGCCCGGCCCGCACCAGCCGCTCCCGGGCCTGCTGCTCGTGCACCTCGCCCCGGTGGGAGAGGGCCCCGCAGACGGCCGGGTCGGTGTCCGGTCCCAGCACGGCCAGCTGCGCCAGCAGTTCGGCCGCCGCCGGGTCGTCCTCGTCGAGCCAGGCCAGCACGGTCTCGGAGAGGGTCTGCGCGCCGATCGGCAGGACCTGCTCGGGGTCGGGCGAGCTGGCCGGGACATGCGTCCGGCGCAGCCGGTTGACCAGGTCGTGCAGGACCAGCGGGTTGCCGTGCGCCAGGGTGTGGCAGAGCGCGGCCAGCTCCTGGTCGACCGGGCTCTCGAAGGCCCGGTCGAGCAGTTCGGTCGTACAGGTGGGACAGAGCGGTTCCGGCCACAGGCGCAACAGGTAGGGCAGCGGCCCCAGTTCGTCGGCCACCCGGGCGGCGCCGGTGGCCGGCAGGGTGGCGACCATCAGCACCGGCAGGTCGTCCAGGCGCCGGGCGATGTACGAGAACCAGCGCAGCGAGGGCTCGTCGGCGTAGACCAGGTCGTCGACGAGGATGGCCACCGGCCGGTCCACGGCGAGGAAGCGGGTGGTGCGCAGCAGGACCTGGAGGGCTTCCTGGGTGCTGCGGGCGCCGGGCCAGCCGTCGCCGCCGTCCCCGGCCACGTCCGCGGCCCCGGCCCGGTCGGGCCCGGTGGGCGCGGCCAGCACGGGGTCGAAGAGCTGGCGGACCATGCTGTACGGGAACTGGCTCTCGCTGGGGTGGCAGCGGGCCCGCAGCACCAGGGTGTGCGGGGGCAGCATCCGGGGGACGGCGTTCAACAGGGCGGACTTGCCCATGCCCCGGGGCCCCTGCACGGTGGCCACCGTCGGCCGCCCCAGGGCCAGTTGGTCGATCGCCTCCTGGAGGAGGACGATCTCACGCTCGCGGTCGAACAGGTCGCCCTGAGGTGAATGCATGTGGGTCAATCTCGCATTCCTGACACTGCATATCAAGCCACCGGAGCCCTGCCTTTCGGTGACTTCGGGGCGCCCGCACCGGAGTTGACCGGAGTGCAGTATTCCGCCGTGCCGCGCCCCTTCCGCCCCGGTGTTCCGATACGTAGGCAACCGGCCCGGGAATACGTACACCGGCGTCTTTCTGCGTACCAGGTGAAGCATTTACCCCCTGGTCCCCGCGTGTTTGGCTGGAGCGCGAGAGGCCACCTCGGACGGACCACCGGATGCAGGGGGGACAGATGGAAAAGCCGCGTCTGAAGGCGCATTTCCACGTCGAGGTGGTGGAGGGCGAGCGCGTCTTCCTCTACGCGGAGGGCCAGGACTACCTGGTGCCCGGCCGCGCCGCCGCGGCCGTGCTGCCGTACCTCGACGGACGGCACACCGTGATGGAGATCGTCCAGGCGCTGGCCGGCACCCTGCCGATCCCCGCGGTCCTCGCCGCGCTGAGCCGCTTCGGGGCCGCCGGCCACCTGGCCGAGGGCCGGCCCGAGCTGCCCGAGCGGACCCTCGCCTACTGGGACGCCCTGGGCGTCGACCCGGCCCGCACCCTCGGCGCACCGCCCGTCACCGTCTCGGCCACCGGCGGGGCGGACCCGGAGCCGCTGCTCGCGGCGCTGCGCGCGGTCGGGCTGGGCGCCCGTACCGGCCCGGTCGGGGAGGTGCCGGCCGAGGGGGTGGCCGTGGTGCTCGCCGAGGACTACCTCGACCCGGCCCTCGCCGACCGCAACACCCGCCAACTGGCCGCCGGAAGGCCGTGGTTGCTGGCCCGGCCGGGCGGGGTGGCGCCCTGGATCGGCCCCTTCCTCGACCCGGACCACACCGGCTGCTGGACCTGCCTGTCCCAACGCCTTTCGGGCAACCGCCAGTTGGAGCGGTACCTGGCCACCCGGCGCGGCGAGTCGGTGCCCCGGCACCCGGCCCGGGCCGGGCTCCCGGCCGGCCCGCTCGCCGCCGCCGCACTGCTCGCCGCGGAGACCGCGCGGATCGCCGCCACCGGCGAACCGGGCGCCCTCTGCGGCCGGATGGTCACCCTCGACCTGGCCACCCTCACCACCGAGCGGCACCAGCTGGTCCGCCAGCCGCAGTGCCCCTCCTGCGGCAATCCCGCGCTGGTCGCCGAGCGGAGCCCGAAGATCGTGCTGTCCGGCCGGGAGGCCTCGCACACCAGCGACGGCGGCTACCGCGTCGAACGCCCCGAGGCCACCCTCGCCCGGCTGGAGCGGCACATCAGCCCGTACCTGGGCGCCATCACCCGGCTGGTCTCGCACACCCCCGAGTCCAACACCCTCACGTACAGCTACTCGGCCGGCCACAACTTCGCGATGGTCAACGACAGCATGGACCTGCTCCGCCGCAACCTGCGCGGCCAGAGCGGCGGCAAGGGCCGCTCCGAGATCCAGGCCAAGGTCAGCGCCGTCTGCGAGGCCATCGAGCGGTACTCCGGCGTCTGGCGGGGCGACGAGCCGGTGCTGCGCGCCGCCTACCGCGAGCTGGACCCGCGCACCGCCGTGCACCCCCGGGACCTGCTGCACTTCTCCGAGCGGCAGACCGCCGGCCGCGCCGAGTGGAACAAGGACCCGGCCAACCGGCTGCACAAGGTCCCCGACCCCTTCCCCGACGACCTGCCGGTCGACTGGAGCCGGGGCTGGTCGCTCACCCACGACGAGGAGCGGCTGGTCCCCGCCGCCTACGCCTGGTACGGCCACCCCGACCTGGACGAGCACTTCTTCTGCATCGCCGACTCCAACGGCAACGCGGCCGGCAACACCCTCGAAGAGGCCGTCCTCCAAGGCCTGTGCGAGCTGACCGAGCGGGACGCGGTCGCCCTGTGGTGGTACAACCGGCTGCGCCGCCCGGCCTTCGACATGGACTCCCTCGACGACCCCTACGTCGGTCACCTCCGGTCGTACTACGAGGCCATGGACCGCGACCTGTGGATGCTGGACCTCACCTTCGACCTCGGGATGCCGGTGTACGCGGCGGCCTCCCGGCGCCGGCACGGCGTCGAGGACGTGCTGGTCGGCTTCGGCGCGCACCCCGACCCGCGGGTGGCGGCCTTCCGCGCCCTGACCGAGCTCAACCAGTTCCTCCCGATGATCGAGCGGCGCGACGAGGCGGGGCACACCGCCTACCTCGTCGACGACCTGGAGACCCTGACCTGGCTGAAGGAGGCCACGGTCGGGCGGGAGCCCTGGCTGCTGCCCGACCCGGACCTCCCCGCCACCCGCGTCGGCCCGCCGGCCGGCGCCGACCTCGGCGCCCGGGTGAAGGAGCAGGTGGCCCGGATCCGGGCGGCCGGCTCCGAGGTGATCGTGATCGACCAGACCCGCCCCGACCTCGACCTGAGCGTGGTCAAGGTGATCGCCCCGGGCCTGCGGCACTTCTGGCGCCGGGTCGGACCCGGCCGGCTCTACGACGCCCCGGTCCGGCTGGGCCTGCTGCCCGCGCCGACCCCGGAGGCCGGACTCAACTCCTGGAACGTCTTCTTCTGATGACAGGGCTGGCGCCGATGACCCCCACGAGCACCCACCCGGCCGACGGCCACGGCCTGGCCACCCGGCTGGCCCGGGGCGCCTCCTTCGAGGACGGCCGGCTCACCACCCGTACCGGCGGCACCGCCCTGACCGGCCTGACCCCGGGTGCGGCCGCCGCCCTCACCGCACTCGCCACCGGCGACCGCACCGAGGCCGAACTGGCCCCGCTGGTGGTCGCCGGGGACGGCGAGAGCGGGCTGCTGCGCTGGCAGCTGCTGCGCAGCCGGCTGGAGGGCGCCGGGCTGCTGGAGCACGCCGTGACCGCCCCCGACGGGGCGCCCTTCGCCCGGCTGGTGGCGGTCGGACGCGGCAGCACCGCGCTGCGGCCCGCCCCGCGGGGACCGGTCCGGCTGAGCCGGCACGCCCTGCTGCTGCCCGCCGAGGGCGCCCTCGCGCTGCGGGCCCCCGGCAGCCCGCTCGCGGTGGAACTGGCCGCCGGGGCCGCCGCCCTGCTGCCGCGGCTCACCGCCTGGACCGAGGACGTCCCCGGCCCCCTGCTGCGCCTGCTGGCCACCGCAGGCGCACTGGCCCCCGGCGGGCCCGGCGCCGACCCGGAGGCCGAGGAGCCCGGCCACCTCCAGTGGGACCCCATCGACCTCGCCTTCCACCTGCGCACCCGCACCCCCGGCGCCGCCCCGGGCTACGGCGGCACGTACCGGCACGCGGACCGCTTCGGGCCCGAACCGGTGGCCCTGCCGGCCGGCGGCGGCGCCTGCACCAAGCTCCCGGTGCCCGACCCGGCCGCGGTCGCCGCCCGGGACCCGTCCCTCAGCGAGGCGATCGAGGGCCGCAGCTCCACCCGCGCCCACGACGACACCGCCCCGCTCACCCTGGACCAGCTCGCCGAACTGCTCTTCCGCACCGTCCGGATCCGCCGGACCTTCACCGGCGGCGACGGCCAGGAGCTGGCCGACCGCCCGCTGCCCAGCGGCGGCGCGGTGCACGAGCTGGAGGTCTACCCCCTGGTCAGCCACTGCGCGGGGGTCGAGCCGGGGCTGTACCGCTACGCGCCCGACCGGCACGAGCTGGAGCTCGTCGCCGCTCCCGGGCCGGCCACCGCCGCCCTGGTCAAGGAGGCCCGCGAGGCCTCGATGATGCCCGGCGACCCGCAGGTGGTGCTGCTGGTCGCGGCCCGCTTCGGCCGGGTCATGTGGAAGTACGAGACGGTCGCCTACCCGCTGGTCCTCAAGCACGTCGGGGTGCTCTACCAGACCGTCTACCTGGTCGCCGCCGCCATGGGCCTGGCCGTCTGCGGGCTCGGCGGCGGCGACACCGGCGCCTTCGCGGCCGCGACCGGCCGGGACCCGTTACTGGAGGGGACGGTCGGCGAACTCGTCCTGGGCAGCCGGCCGGCCGCCCCGGACCCCGCGCCGCCCGGCAGACCCGCCGGCCCGGCCGACTGACCCACCGAGGGGGACCGAGACCGTGCAGTTCCGCTACCAGGCGCTCCAACGCAAGCGCGAGCCCGACGAGCTCGACGCCGCCGTCATGCTGGCGGCCCCCCGCGGCTGGATCGCCGTCTTCGTCGTCCTCATCGTCATGGCGGGCGCCTGCGGCTGGGCGCTGCTGGCCCGGCTGCACGTCACCGTCGACGCCCCGGGGGTGCTGACCCACCCCGGCGGCACCAGCCAGGTGCAGAGCCCGTACACCGGGATGGTCGGCCGGGTCCTGGTGCACCCCGCCGAACAGGTCCGGGCCGGCCAGCCGGTGGCCGAGGTCACCGACCCGGGCGGCACGGTCCGCACCGTCACCAGCCCGTTCGCCGGCAAGGTCATCAGCGCCGCGCTCAGCCCCGGCCAGTACGTCCGCACCGGGGCCACGGCCGCCACCGTGGAGCGCACCGACCTGCCCGGCGACCGGCTGGTCGCGCTGGTCTTCGTGCCGGCCGACCGGGCCGCCCGGCTGGTCCCCGGCCGCCCGGTCCGGCTCTCCGTCTCCACCGCCCCGCCCGCCGTCTTCGGCCTGCTGCGCGGCCGGGTGACCAGCATCGACCCGTACCCGCTGACCCGGGAGGGGCTGGCCGCGGTGGCCGGCGGCGAGCTGGCCGCGGAGGGCTTCAAGCAGGGCGGCCAGGCGCCCCGGCTGGTGACCGTCGACCTGATCCCCGACCCGGGCTCGTCCTCCGGATACGAGTGGTCCACGGCGAAGACCCCGCCGGTCCGGCTCGGTTCGCAGACCTCCGTCTCGGCCTCCATCGAGCTGCGCACCCAGTCGCCGTTCGAGCTGGTGCTCGGCCGGTGAGCCGCGCGGACCGCCGCCGGCGGCGCACCGCCGCCCGCACCCGCCGCTGGGCCCGCCGCCGCGCCCACCGGGTACCGACCGTCCTCCAGATGGAGGCCGTCGAGTGCGGCGCCGCCAGCCTGTCGATGGTCCTCGCCCACTACGGCCGGCACGTCCCGCTCGAAGAGCTGCGCACCCTGTGCGGGGTCTCCCGGGACGGCGCCAAGGCCAGCTCCGTGATGGCCGCCGCGCGCACCTTCGGCCTGGTCGCCCGCGGCTTCCAGGCCGAGGCGGACGTCCTGCTGGAGAAGCTGGCCGCCGGCCCCGTCATGGTCTTCTGGGCCTTCCAGCACTTCCTGGTCGTCGAGGGGGTCAGCACCCGCTTCGGCCGCACCCTGGTCGCCGTCAACGACCCGGCCGGCGGGCCCCGGCTGATGGAGTGGTCCGAATTCGACTCCGGCTTCACCGGCGTCTTCGTCACCTTCGAACCCGGCCCGGACTTCACCCCCGGCGGCCGCCGCAGCAGCACCGCCGCCGCCCTGCTCGACCGCCGGCTGCCCTCCGGGCGGGCGCTGCCGCTGGTCCTGCTGGCGAGCCTGCTGCTGGTGGTGCCCGGCATCGTCGGGGCCGCGTACTCCCGGGTGTTCGTGGACCGGGTGCTCGGCGCGGACTCCACCACCGCGGTGCTGCCGCTGGTGGTGGCGATGGCCGTGACCGCACTGATGGTCTTCGTCCTGACCTCCGTACAGCAGCACTACCTGCTGCGCATCGAGATCCGCACCGGACTGGTCGCCTCGGCCCGCTTCTTCCGCCATCTGCTGCGGCTGCCGGTCGACTTCTTCCTGCAACGCCGCCCCGCCGAGGTCGCCAAGCGGGTGGCGAGCAACGACACCGTCGCCATGATCCTGTCCCGGGACGTCGCGGCCACCCTCATCAACCTCGTCCTGGTCGTCTTCTACGGCGCCCTGATGGTCCGCTACGACGTGCTGCTCGGCGTCCTGGGCCTGGCCACCGCCGCGCTCAACGTCCTCGTCCTCCAGCTCGTCGCCCGCTCCCGCAAGGACGCCGTGGCCGCGCTGCGCGCCGACCGCGGCAACCTGGTCGGCACCACCTTCGCGACCCTGTCCACCATCGAGTCGGTCAAGGCCAGCGGCGCCGAGCCGGACGCCTTCACCCGCTGGGCCGGCTTCCTCGCCAAGGTCACCACCGCCCAGCAGCGGCTGGGCCAGGCCACCGCCGTGCTGACCGTGCTGCCACCGCTGCTGGCCGTGGTCAACATCGGCGTGCTGCTGCTGGTCGGCGGCCTGCGGGTGGCCGACGGGACGCTCAGCGTCGGCATCCTGATCACCTTCCAGACCCTGCTCGCCGCGCTCAGCCGGCCGGTCACCCAGCTCACCAACCTGGGCACCCGGCTCCAGGACATGAACGCCGACCTCAAGCGCATCCACGACGTCGAGCAGTACCCCCAGGCCGGCTGCTTCGACCCCGGCCGGCCGGCCGGCGAGGACGCCCCCGGCAACCGGCTGGACGGCGAACTGGCCCTGGAGGACGTCACCTTCGGCTACGGCCCGCTGACCGAGCCGGTGGTCACCGGCCTCTCCCTCACCGTCGCCCCCGGCACCCGGATCGCCCTGGTCGGCGGCTCCGGCAGCGGCAAGTCCACCGTCGGCCGGCTGGTCACCGGCCTCTACGAGCCGCGCTCGGGCCGGGTCCTGGTCAGCGGCCGGCCCCGCGAGGAGGTCCCGCGCACCGTGCTCGCCGCCTCGATGGCCTACGTCGACCAGGACATCGCCCTCTTCGCCGGCACCGTCCGGGACAACCTCACGCTGTGGGACGAGACCGTGCCCGACGAGGTGGTCCTCGCCGCCCTCCAGGACGCGGCCGTCTTCGACGAGGTCATGTCCCGCCCCGGCGGCCTCAACGCCCGGGTCTGGGAGGCGGGCGGGAACTTCAGCGGCGGCCAGCGCCAACGCCTGGAGCTGGCCCGGGCGCTCGCCGCCCGCCCCACCCTGCTCGTCCTCGACGAGGCCACCAGCGCCCTCGACCCGGCCACCGAGCGCACCGTCATGGACAACCTCCGCCGCCGCGGCTGCGCCTGCCTGATCATCGCCCACCGGCTCTCCACCGTCCGGGACGCCGACGAGATCATCGTGCTGGACCGGGGCGCCATCGCCGAGCGCGGCACCCACGACGAACTCCACGCCCGCCGCGGCCGCTACGCCGCCCTCTTCGAATCCAGCCGCTCCGAGGAGGGGGACACCCTGTGAGCACCGCCGTCTCCGGTGCCGCCGCCGCGGCGCGCACGGTCTGCCTCGACGACCCGGGCAGCGTGCTGTTCGTGGAGTCCGGGGCGGCCGACCTGTTCGCCGTCGACCGGTCCGCCGGGGAGCACGGCCGCCGCTACTTCCTCTGCCGGGCCGAGGCCGGGATGGTGCTGGCCTGCGGGACCGCCCGGGCCGGCCGGCACACCGTCGTCGCCCGGCCGGTGCTCGACGCCCGGCTGGTCCTGCTGCCGATGTCCCGGCTCGACGAGATCCGGCGGGGCCGCGCCACCCTGCGCGGCTGCTTCCCCGACGAGCCCTGCGAGGTCGACCACGCCCGGCTGCTCGGCGGCCTCACCGCCGGGCTGACCGCGCTCGCCCGGATCCTGCCGGGCACCCTGCCGCCCCGCCAGTTCACCTCCCTCAGCTCCACCGGCGCCACCGAACTGGCCGCCCGGGAGGCGGCCCGCTCCGTGGACGGCGTCCGGATCGTGCGGGTCGAGTCCGGCCTGGTGGACCTGGGCGACCCGGCCACCGAGGGCGAGGCGGCGGCCGGCGCCGACCCCGCGGGCCCCGGCACCGACCCGGACCTCGCCGCGCTGCGGCCGGCCGGCCCCGGCGCCGACCTGGTCCTCACCGAGCAGGACTGGCTGCGGGCCCGGGAACCGGCCCGGCTGACCGGCACCTCCCTGCTCGCGGTCTACCGCGAGGGCCGGCTGACCGGGCTGCTCACCGAGCACGCCGCCCGGCTGCGGGCCACCGTCGACCACCGGGTGGCCGTGCTGCGCGCCCACGAGCGCGGCGAACTGGCCGACCGGCGCGCCCAGGACGGCAAGGTGCTGGCCGGTGCGGTGCGGGCCTTCGACGCCGTGCTGCACGACACCGCCACCCGGGTGCGGCTGGCGGACGTGGCGGCCGACCCGCCGCTGCTGGCCGCGGTCCGGCTGGTCGCTTCCCGGCAGGGCTTCCGGGTCCGCCCGGCGGCCCGCGGCGCCGGCCGCGGCGGGACGCAGGCGGAGCTGCGGGCCATCGCCGCCGCCTCCGGCTTCCGGACCCGCGCGATCCGGCTGGACGGGCCCTGGTGGCAGCGCGACCTGGGCCCGCTGGTCGGCTTCCGGCCGATGGGCCGGCCGGTGGCGCTGCTGCCGCTGGGCCGGGGCTACATGGTGGTCGACAACGGCGAGGTGACCGAGCTGACCCGGGAGGGGGCGGCCCGGCTGCGCAACACCGCCGTGGTGCTCTACCGGCCGCTGCCCGACCACGTCCGGGACGTGCGGGGGCTGCTCCGGTTCGGCTTCTCCCCGTCCCTGGGACACGGCCGGGACCTGCTCCGGCTGGCCGTCACCGGCATCCTGGTGGCCCTGCTCGGGCTGATCATCCCGGTGATGACCGGCAAGGTCCTGGGCCGGTTCGTGCAGGCCGCGGACCGGGACCTGATCGTCCAGGGCGCCCTGGTGGTGATCGCCTCCGGGCTGGTGACCGCGGCGCTGTCGGTCGTGCAGAACCTCGCCGTGCTCCGGCTGGAGAGCCGGTCCGGGGCCGCCATGCAGGCCGGGCTGTGGAGCCGGCTGCTCGCGCTGCCCGCCGCCTTCTTCACCCGCTACTCCACCGGCGAACTGGGCACCACCGTGCTGGGCGTCACCGCCGCGCAGGAACTGCTCTCCGGGATGCTCGCCACCGCCGTCATCGCGCTGCTGACCGGGCTGGCCAATTTGGGCCTGGTCTTCTGCTACGACCTGGGCCTGGCCCTGCTGGCCACCGCCCTGACCCTGCTCGGCACCGGCTTCGCCGCGGTCGCCGGCCGGCTCCAACTCCGCTGGGCGCGCCGGGAGTACGTCCACGAACAGGCGATGAGCTCGATGGTCTTCCAGATGCTCACGGCCATGCCCAAGCTCCGGGTGGCGGCGGCCGAGGAGCGGGCCTTCGCCGAGTGGACCCGGCTGGCCGCCAAGGGGCATGCACTGTCCGCCCGGGTGCGGCGCGCGCAGAACGCCGTCACCACCTTCAACGCGGGCTTCCCGCTGGTGTGTTCGGCGGTGGTCTTCGCGGTGGCCGCGGGGCCGCTGCACGGCCGGGTCCCGCTGGCCACCTTCCTGCCGTTCTTCGCCGCCTTCAACCTGCTGCTCGCCGCGGGCCTGCAGTTCACCGCCGCCGCGGTGACGGCGGTCGGCACCGTACCCATGCTGGAACGGCTGGCGCCGCTGCTGGCGGCGGCCCCGGAGAACGACGGGACCCGGGTCGACCCCGGCGACCTGTCCGGCCGGGTCACCGTCTCCCACCTGTCCTTCCGCTACGGCCAGGACGGCCCGCTGGTCCTGGACGACGTCACCCTGACCGTCCAGCCGGGCGAGTTCGTCGCCGTGGTGGGCGCCTCCGGCAGCGGCAAGTCCAGCCTGCTGCGCCTCCTGCTGGGCTTCGAGACCCCGCTGTCCGGCAGCGTCCTGTACGACGGCCAGGACCTGGCCGAGCTGGACGTCTCGGCGGTGCGCAGACAGTGCGGGGTGGTGCTCCAGAACGGCGCCCTCCAGGCCGGGGACGTCCTCGCCAACATCGTCGGCACCAGCGGGCTCACCCTCGACGACGCCTGGGCCGCGGCCGAGATGAGCGGCCTGGCCGAGGACGTCCGGGCCATGCCCATGGGCATGAACACCGTGCTCTCGGAGGGCACCAACACCCTCTCCGGCGGGCAGCGCCAGCGGCTGATGATCGCCCGCGCGCTGGTCGCCCGGCCCCGGCTGGTCTTCTTCGACGAGGCCACCAGCGCCCTGGACAACCCGACCCAGGCCCTGGTGGCGGAGGCCACCCGGCGGCTGAACGCCACCCGGGTGGTGATCGCGCACCGGCTCTCCACCGTGGTGGACGCGGACCGGATCGTGGTCATGGACCGCGGCCGGATCGTCCAACAGGGCCGGTACGACGAGCTGATCGCGGACTCCGACGGGCTCTTCGCCCGGCTGGCGGGCCCGCAGATCGGCTGATACAACCCGTACGACCAGACGACTTCTCCACCGCCGCTCCGCACGAGCGGCACCATCGCCGCCTCTCAGGGGGACCCCGTGTCACAGCAGCCGAAGTCGGCCCTCAGCAACCTCAACGTCCTGCTCCCGGTCCTCTACGCCATGGCCATCGTGCTGGCCGGCACCCTCGGGAACGGCAGGGCCGTCAGCGCGGTCGCCGTCCTCGGCGGCATGGCGCTCGGCCTGTACTACGGCTTCGGCCGCCGCCGCTCCCGCGGCTGACGCGTACGAAGACAGAAAGACAAAAAGAAGGGGCGGGCGCACCCCCGTCGGTTCCGCCCGCCCCCGTCCGTGTGCCCGGCCGGTCTCCACTCCGGCCGGGCTCCCGCACCGCCTCCTCAGGCGGCCAGGACGTGCGCCAGCCGGCGGTTCACCCGCGGTGCCAGCGCCAGCGTCACCGCGGCCCCGACGACCCCCGCGGCCAGTGCCGCCCACCACAGGACGGCCGGGCCCAGCCCGCCGTACACCGTGACGCCCAGGGTCAGCGCGCCGAACCGGGCCACGCCCCAGGTCCAGCTGTAGGCGCCCTGGTAGCGGCCGCGGGCGTGCGCCGGGGCCAGGTTGGCGATCACCGAAGCCGCGATGCCGGCCACCGCCAGCTCGCCCACCGACCACACCACCACCGACAGCGCGTACATCGCGATCCCGTCGGCCACTCCGGTCAGCGCCACGCCGGTGGCGATCAGCACCGCGCCCGCGGCCTGCACCGGGAGCTGCGGCAGCCCGGCGAGCCGCGCGGTGGCCACCGGCTGGAGGGCCACCACCAGCACCGCGTTGACCGCGGCCATCGCGCCGTACACCGCCGGGGACAGGCCGCTGTCGTGGATCGCCATCGGCAGCGTGACCTCGGTCAGCGAGTAGACGAAGAGCTGGATGCCGAAGACCGGCAGCAGGACCAGCACCAGCTTGTCCCGCAGCACCACGCCGTAGCCGATGCCGTCCGCCGGGGCCCCCGCCGCACCGGCCGCCGGCCGGGCCGGCTCCTTCAGCCGGGTGGCCACCACCACCGCGTAGACCAGCATCGTCCCCGCGTCGACCGCGAAGAGCAGCCAGTACCCCTGGGCGGCGAGGAAGCCGCCGAGCACGCCCGCGGCGGCCGTGCCGATGTTCACGCCCCAGCCGAAGAGGGCGTACGCCCGCTGCCGGCGCTCGGCGTCCACCGCGTCCGCCATCAGCGCGAAGGCGGCCGGCGGGACCAGCGAGCCGGCCGCGCTGATCAGCAGCGCCGCGGCGGCCATGGTGGCCACCCCCGGCGCCAGGAAGAGCGCGCCCTGGGCCGCGGCGGCGCCGATCAGCCCGGCCAGCATCGTGGGCCGGCGGCCGAAGCGGTCGGCGAACAGCCCGCCGAGGGCCGGGCCGAGCAGGTTGCCCGCGCCCAGGGCGCCGAGCACGTACGAGGTCTCGGTGCCGGTCACCCCCCGGGCGGCGAGGAAGAACACCAGGAAGGGAGTGACCAGGTGACCGAACCGGTTGACGATCGTCCCGGCGAAGAGGGTCCAGACGGTGGGCGGCAGGCCGCGGAAGGTGGAGAACATGCGACGAGAGTGCGCTCCGGACCCCCACGGGCTGAATTGATTAAGCTCAGACTGAATCCACTGACGGAGCAGGGGGCTCTCCGATGGACGCCGCACTCAGTTTCTCCGCCGCCGACCTGGCCCAGACCCGGTTCGCGGTCTCCCCGATGTGGGAGGTGGTCACCAGCTACCGGCTGTTGACCGCCCGGGCCGAATCACCGCTGCACCGCCGCTGGACCGCCCAGGTCAGGCCCCGGCTGCTGCGCGCCGGCCTGGACCGGGGCGTGCTGGCGGCCCTGTGCCCGCCCGGCCGCTACCTCGCCGACTTCCTCAACCCGCCGCCGGCCACGCCCTTCCCCACCCTCGAGGCCGAGCTGGCCGTGGTGCGCCGCAGCGCCCCGGAGCACGTCCGCTTCGACTGCGACAAGCTCGGTGGCCGGGACGTGCCCGCCCTGCGGCCGCTGTACGACGACCCGGAGGCCGCCCTGGAGAAGGTGGCCGCCGAGATCGAGGAGTACTGGGAGCTGGCCCTGGCACCCTACTGGGCCCGCATCCGGCAGCTGCTCGAGGCGGACGTCTTCCACCGCGCCCGCCAGGTCGCCGAGCACGGCTCCGCGCGGGTCCTGGGCGAGCTGCACGAGACCGTGAGCTGGGACGACGGCACGCTCAGCCTGGTCCAGCGGGCCTGCGGGCTGACCCGCACCGAGGCCGGCTCGGGGCTGCTGCTGGTGCCCTCGGCCTTCGCCTGGCCGAAGGTCCTGACCCGCTCCGCCCCCGGCGAGCCGCCCCAACTGGCCTATCCGGCACGGGGCGTGGGGAACCTGTGGGAGCCGCGCGGCACCACCGCGGTCGACGCGGTGGCGGCCGTGCTCGGCCGCTCCCGCACCCTGCTCCTCAGCGAACTCGACACCCCCGCCTCCACCACCCACCTCGCCCAGGCCTCGGGCCTGTCGGCGGCCGGGGTCTCCCAGCACCTCACCGCCCTGCGCGACGCGGGCCTGGTCACCGCCCACCGCAGCGGCCGCTGGGTGCTGTACGCCCGCACGGCGGTGGCGGACGCCCTGCTGGCGCCGGCGAACGGCTGAGCCCCCGCGGGCGCCGTACGTACGGGCCGTCCGGCTGATCCGGGCGGTACGGCCGGTCACCGCAGGAACAGGGCCAGCAGCCCCGTCCCCACGCCCATGGCCGCGGCGAAGGCCACCCCGGCCCGGGACACCGCGGCCGCCGCCGTGGCCCCGTCCGACCGCGCCAGCACCCCGGCCACCACGGCCGCGAGCAGCGCCACCAGCACGGTGACGAGCACGGCCATGGCGGTCAGCGCGTCCCGGGCCCCCAAGGTCATCGTCATCACGGAACTCCCCTCCTGCGGACGGCGGTTCCGGCCCCTCCGGACCACCGATGACCACGACCTTGCGGGTTCCGCTGACCGGTGCCGTGCGGCTGGTCGAGAATGAACAGTCCTGAACACCTGGACGTCGAGGGGCCCATGGACGAAGAGAGCCCGCTGGCGAAGCTGCACGCGGTCTTACACGCGGCCCGGCTGCGCAAGCAGTCGAGCATGACCCGGGTGGCCTCCCGCTCCGGACTCAGCCGCACCACCGTCAGCCAGGCCTTCAACGCCGACACCGTGCCCAGCGAGGGCACGCTGGTCGCCCTCGCCCCCGTGCTGGGGCTGGACCCCACGGCACTGCTGCGGATGCGCCAGGACTGCCTGGTCCCCCGCCGCCGGCGGTTCCGGACCCGGCCCCGGCCCGTCCCGGACGAGGACGCCCGCTTCGAGGACCGCTACCGCCAGTACCTCAAGAACCGGCACGGCCGGCTCACCGTCGTCGGCCTGGACCTGCGCGGCCCCGCCGCCGCCAACTGGCCCCTCGACGCGGCGTACCTGAGCCTGGAGCTGACCGAGCCGGACGGCCTGGGACAGCGGGTGGAGCGGGCCGAGCGGGCCCTGCAGCGCGGCGGCCCGATGCTGGTCAAAGGGCTGGCCGGCAGCGGCAAGACCACCCTGATCCAGTGGATCGCCTGCGCGGCGGCCGACGGGTTGCTGCCCGGGGCCGACGGGGCCACCCGGTCCCCGCTCGCCTTCGTGCTCCCGCTGCGCACCCTGGCCCGGCGCGCTTCGCTGCCCTCCCCCGAGGACTTCCTGGCCGCCGTCGGATCACCGCTGGCCGGCGCCCAGCCGGACGGCTGGGCGGACCGGGTACTGGCCTCGGGGCGCGGGATCGTCCTGGTCGACGGGCTGGACGAGGTGCCCGAGCTGATGCGGGACCGGGCCCGGGAGTGGCTGCGCGAGCTGGTCGCGGCGTACGGCGCGGCACGCTTCGTGGTCACCACCCGGCCGACCGCGGTGGCGGACGGCTGGCTGGCCGACGCGGGCTTCCGGGAGCTGGCCGTCCGCCCGATGAGCCGCGCCGACGTGGCCGTCTTCGTGACCCGCTGGCACACGGCGGCCCGGGCCGGGGTCGCCGATCCCGAGGTGCGCAACCACCTCGCGGACCTGGAGCGCGACCTCACCGTGCAGGTGCGCGCCGAGCGCGACCTCGCCCTGCTCACCACCACGCCGCTGCTGTGCGCCCTGGTCTGCGCCCTGCATCGCGACCGGCGCGGCCAACTCCCCCATGACCGGGTGGAGTTGTACCAGGCCGCGCTGTCGATGTTCCTGTACCGCCGGGACCACGAGCGCGAGGTGATCGCCCCCGAGGGCATCAGCCTCAACGAGAAGGAGAGCGTGCAGCTGCTCCAGAAGCTCGCGTACTGGCTGATCCGCAACGGCCGCACCGAGCTGAACCGCGCCACCGCCGTCACCGTGCTGGCCGACGCCCTGGAGTCGATGCACGCGGTCGCCCAGCAGGGCGACGCGGACCAGGTGCTGACCCACCTCCTGGCCCGCAGCGGCCTGCTGCGCCGGCCCAGCACCGACACCATCGACTTCGTCCACCGCACCTTCCAGGACTTCCTGGGCGCCAAGGCCGCCGTGGAAGCCCTCGACCTGCCACTGATCGCCCGGCACTCCCACGACGCCCAGTGGGAGGACGTCGTACGGATGGCGGTGGCGCACGCCCGGCCGGACGAGCGGGCCGTGCTGCTGGAGTCGCTGGTCTCCCGCGCCGACCGCGAACCCGACCACCGCAAGCGGCTCACCCTGCTGGCGCTGGCCTGCCTGCGGCACGCCACCGAACTCCCCGCCGGCACCCGCGAGAAGGTCCAGTCGCGCGCCGCCCTGCTGCTGCCGCCGACGACCCGGGAGGAGGCGGAGGAGCTGGGCCGGGTCGGACCGCTCGTCCTGGACCTGCTGCCCGGCCCGGGCAAGCTGACCCCGGCGCTCGCCTGGGCCTCGGTGCACACGGCCAAACTGGTCGGCGGAGACGGCGCCCTGGCCTACCTCAAGCCCTTCAGCACCGTGGCCGACGACCGCACCCGCCGGATGCTGTGCACCGACTGGGAGTACTTCGACCCGCAGGAGTACGTCGCGCAGGTGCTGTCCCGCGTACCCGGGGAACTCCCGGAGGTCGAGGTCGCCGAGGCCCGCCAGATCCCGGCGCTCCGGCCCCTGCGGTTCTCCCGGGCGGCCCTCCGCGGCAACCGCTCCCCCGAGGAGGTCACCGCCCTGCCCGGCCGCGAGCGCATCGTCTCCCTGCGCATCGGCGGCAACGCGGCCGTCCACGACCTCGGCTGGCTGGCCGGGGCCTTCCCCGCACTGGCCACCCTGGCCCTGTCCGGCTGCCCCCTGGTCAGCAGCCTGGACTCGCTGACCGGGTCGACGGTCAGCCGGCTCCGCCTCGACGACCTGCCGCTGCGCGGCCTCGGCGCGCTGGCCGCGATGCCCGGCCTGCGCGCCCTGCACCTGCGCCGGCTCGACCGGCTCGTCCCCGACCGGGTACCCGAACTCCCTTGGCTGGCCGAGCTGGACGTGGACCATCCGAGGTTCCTCGATCTGCTCGACCGCTGGCCGCGGCTGTCCGCCCTCTCGGCGCCCGGGACCGCCTTCCTGCACCGCACGGGCGACGTCGCCCTGGCCCACCTGCGGCGGCTGGAGCTGTGGGACGCGGACCTGGCCTCCCTCTCCGTCCGCCGGGCCGCGGTGCTGCCGCAGGTCTCCGAGGTGTCACTGACGGTCAAGACCGGCGAACTCGCCCCGCTGGGCGCGCTCTTCCCGCGGGCCCGCGCGATCTCGGTGAGTACCGTCCGGGCGGGCCTCACCGCCGACCTCGCCCCGCTCGCCGACCTGCCCCGCCTGGAGTCGCTGACCCTGCGCGGCTTCGGCACCGTCACCGGCCGGGCCGCCTTCCGGCCCGGAGTGGTCCGCACCGGACAGGTCGAGTCCGGCTGAGGGGGCCGCGACCCGGCCCCTCACATCCGACCGGCTACGCGTCCACCATCGGCGGCATCTCCCCCTCGGTCGTCGACACGTCGATGACCGAGAAGTTGGCCCCCTGCGGGTCCGTGATCGCCGCGAAGCGGCCGAAGGGGCTGCCCATCGGGCCGAACTGGAGCGTGCCGCCGAGCTCCACGGCCCGCTTGACCGCCGCGTCGCAGTCGGCCACGGCGAAGTAGACGCTGACGTACGCCGGCACCTGCGGCGGGAAGTCCTCGCCCATCGTCATCCGGCCCAGCGCCGGCTGCCCGCCCAGGTTGAAGACCGTGTAGTCCATGCCCGGGGCGTCGATCTTCTGGACCGTGTACGGGAAGACCGTCCGCAAGAACGCGTCCGTCGCGCCGGGGTCCCGGCCGAAGACCTCCGCCCAGGCGTACGCACCCGGCTCGCCCACCTTCTCGAAGCCGGCGTGCTGCCCGCCCTGCCAGACGCCGAAGAGCGCCCCGGCCGGCTCCTTGGCCAGCGCCATCGTGCCGAACTCGCCGACCTTCATCGGCTCCATCTCCAGTTCGCCGCCGGCCGACCTGATCTTCTCCGCGGTCGCCGCCGCGTCCGGGGAGGCGAAGTACAGGCACCAGGCCGAGTGCGCGTCGGCTCCCGGCATCGGCGGCACCACCGCCGCGACGGCCTTTCCGTCCGAGTACGCCTGCGTGTAGTTGCCGTACTCGCTCTCGCTCTCGCCGAAGGTCCAGCCCAGGACCTCGCCGTAGAAGGTCTTCGCCCCCTCCAGGTCGGTGAACATCGCGTCCACCCAGCAGGGCGCGCCTTCCGGGTAAGCCGTCATGGTCATGACTCCGTCTCGTCGGTCACTCCGTGCGCAAACGTCCGGTTTCTCACGCTAGCCACCAGGCGCGCCGCCCGCGCGGGGAGCGGCCGGAGCGCCGACCATGGAGGCATGGACGTGCAGATCCACCTCGCCCAGCAGCCCGAGGCCGACGCCCTGCTCGGGCGCAGTCCGCTGGCCGCGCTCACCGGCATGCTGCTGGACCAGCAGGTGCCCATGGAGTGGGCGTTCTCGGGGCCCTACACGATCGCCCGGCGGATGGGCGCCGACGACCTCGACGCCCACGCGATCGCCGCCCACGACCCCGAGGCCTTCGCCGCGCTCCTCTCGGAGAAACCGGCGGTGCACCGCTACCCGGGCTCCATGGCCAAGCGGATCCAGCAGCTGTGCCAGTTCCTCGTCGAGCACTACGACGGGGACGCGGCGGCCGTCTGGGAGGGCGTCGGCAGCGGCAGCGAGCTGCTGGCCCGGCTCAAGGAGCTGCCCGGCTTCGGCGAGCAGAAGGCCAAGATCTTCCTCGCCCTGCTCGGCAAGCAGTACGGCGTGGCCCCGCGCGGCTGGCGGACCGCGGCCGGCGACTACGGCGAGAAGAACTCCTACCGCTCGGCCGCCGACATCACCGGCCCCGAATCACTCGCCAGGGTCCGGGCCCATAAGCAAGCACTCAAGGCCGAGTCGAAGGCGGCGGCGAAACCGGCCACCGGGGCCGCCGCGAAGGCCGGTAAGCCGCCGAAGCGGACGAAGGCCGCCTCCTAGCCCGCACGGGACTGCGAGACTCGCTCACCATGAAGACCGAACTCACCGATACGACGTCCAGCAAGGTCAACGCCGCCCTGCTCGAAGCCCGCCGCACCATCGGCAGCCCCACCCTGGGCATGGTCCTCACCCTCCTCGTCGTGACGGACGAGGAGAACGCGTACGACGCGGTCAAGGCGGCCTCGGAGGCATCCCGCGAGCACCCCTGCCGGATCATCGCCGTGATCAAGCGGCACCACCGCTCCCACCACAAGCAGCGCGAGTCCCGGCTCGACGCCGAGCTGCGGGTCGGCACCGACGCCGGCAGCGGCGAGATCGTCTACCTGCGGCTGCACGGCGACCTGGCCCGGCACACCGGCTCCGTGGTGCTGCCCCTGCTGCTGCCGGACGCCCCGGTGGTGGCCTGGTGGCCGGCCGGGGCGCCGGCCGACGTGGCCCGCGACGAGCTGGGCGCGCTCGCCCAGCGCCGGATCACCGACGCCTACGCCGACCTGGACCCGCTGGCCTTCCTGGCCGACCGGGCCTCGTACTACGCGCCCGGCGACACCGACCTGACCTGGACCCGGCTCACGCCCTGGCGCTCCCTGCTGGCCGCGGCCCTGGACCAGCAGCGGCAGCCGGTGACCGGCGCGGCCGTGGAGAGCGAGGCCGAGAACCCGAGCGCCGAGCTGCTGGCCCGCTGGCTGGCGGACCGGCTGAAGGTGCCGGTCGAGCGGGTGGTGACGGGCGGCCCGGTGATCACCCGGGTCCGGCTGGTCACCCCCGCCGGCGAGATCTCCGTGGACCGCCCCTCGGGCGCCCTGGCCACCCTGGGAGTCCCCGGCCAGCCCGACCGCCGGGTAGCCCTCAAGATCCGCTCCACCGCCGAACTCATCGCCGAAGAACTCCGCCGCCTGGACGCGGACGAAACGTACGCCTCCGCCTTGCAGACCTCCCTGCCGGAACCGGCTGGGGCTTGACCCGCCGGTGGTGTGCGGGGAGGCGCTTGACGGGTCGTGGCAGGCTGGTCCGGAGGCGGGCCCGGGCCGGGGATGGCCGAAGGCCACGGCGAAGCCGCTCGTCCCCGAGGTGGGCCTGCCGCAGGGCCCGCAGGCCACGACCCGTCAAGCGCCGGGGACCCGCACACCACCCCGCCCCCGCCGAGGTCACCGCTTGCGGCGCGCCGTGCCGAAGATCGACCGGGAGATCTCCCGCCCCAGCTGCGTCCCGATCGACCGCGCCAGCGACTTGAAGATCCCGCTCCCCACCACCTGCTCGGCCAGCGACTGGTCCCGCGCCGGCGCAGCCCGCGCCGCGGCCTTGGCCTGCTTCGCCGCCTCGGCCTCCGCAACCGCCGCCTCGGCCGCCGCCTCCGCCGCCGCCTGCTCCGCGGTGATCTTCTCGTAGGCCGACTCCCGGTCCACCGCCTCCGCATAGCGCGAGTACAGCAGCGAGCCCTTGACCGCCTGGTCCAGCGCCGCCGCCTCGATGGGGCCCATCAGCGACTGCGGGGCCCGCAGCCGGGTGGCGGCCACCGGCGTCGGGGCGCCCTTCTCGCTCAGCACGGTGATCACCGCCTCGCCGGTGCCCAGCCCGGTGAGCAGTTCCTCGAGGTCGTACTCCGAGGTCGGGAAGGTCTTCACGGTCGCCTTGAGCGCCTTCGCGTCGTCCGGCGTGAAGGCCCGCAGCGCGTGCTGCACCCGGTTGCCGAGCTGCCCGAGCACGTCCGCCGGTACGTCCTTCGGGGTCTGCGTGACGAAGAAGACACCGACTCCTTTGGAGCGGATCAGCCGGACCGTCTGGGTGATCGACTCCAGGAAGGCCTTGGAGGCCCCGTTGAAGAGCAGATGGGCCTCGTCGAAGAAGAAGACGAGTTTCGGCTTCTCGACGTCCCCGACCTCCGGCAGGTCGTTGTAGAGGTCCGCCAGCAGCCACATCAGGAAGGTGGAGAAGAGCTGCGGCTTGTCCTGCACCGCGGGCAGTTCCAGGACCGACACCAGACCCCGCCCGTCGGGCCCGGTCCGCAGGAATTCACTGGTGTCGAACTCCGGCTCGCCGAAGAACTCCGTGGCGCCCTGCTGCTCGAATGCGGTCAGCGCCCGCAGGATCACCCCGGCGGTCACCGTGGAAAGCCCGCCGATCCCCTTCAGCTCCGCCTTTCCGCGGTCCGAGACGAGAAAGGCGACCACCGCCCGCAGGTCCTTCAGGTCGTACAGTTCCAGGCCCTTGGAATCGGCGTAGTGGAAGATCAGGCCGAGCGACTGCTCCTGCGTCTGGTTCAGCTGGAGCACCTTGGACAGCAGGACCGGGCCGAAGCTGGTGACGGTGGCCCGCACCGGAATGCCCGGGCCGATCCCGCCGAGCGAATAGAACTCGCTCGGACATCCGGTCGCCAGCCACTCCTGTCCGACTTCCCGGGACCGCTGCGCGACCTTGTCGTTCGGTGTCCCGGGCGCGGAAATCCCGGAGACGTCGCCTTTGATGTCGGCGAGGAAGACCGGCACGCCGTTGGCCGACAGCTGTTCGGCGATCAGCTGGAGCGTCTTGGTCTTTCCGGTGCCGGTGGCCCCCGCCACCAGACCGTGCCGGTTCAGCATCGGCAGCGGAATGCGGATCTGCTTCTCCGGCAGGCAGACCCCGTCCCACAGAAGGGCCCCCAGATCGAGTGCGGGCCCGGTGAAGGCATATCCGGCCGCGATCTCCTCCGCCGGTCCCGAAGAAGCCGGGGCGGACGGAGTCCCGGAGTCCGGCGGGACCGGCTCCGGCGGCTCCGAAGTGGCGGACTGTTCGGCTGGCGGAGGGCTTCCCGTCATCTGTCACTCCCGGATTGGCGCTGTTTACCACCTTTGCACCGACGCTCCGAGGCTGCGCCCGCAGGCACCGGCCCGGTAGGCTTTCCGTGTGATCTTCAAGCGCATCGGAAACGGGCGGCCGTACCCCGACCACGGACGGGAAAGCACCCGGCAGTGGGCGGACGTCGCGCCGCGCCCGGTCCGGCTCGACCAGCTCGTGACGACCAAGGGACAGCTGGACCTCGAGACCCTGCTCGCGGAGGACTCGACGTTCTACGGCGACCTCTTCGCGCACGTCGTCAAGTGGCAGGGCGACCTGTACCTCGAAGACGGCCTGCACCGCGCCGTCCGGGCCGCGCTCCAGCAGCGCCAGGTCCTGCACGCGCGCGTCCTCGAACTGGGCTGATTGCGCCTTTCGGGTCGCCCCGGGGCTATTCATAGATCATTTAGTAGGCATCGTCACCGGGTCGCACTACGCTGCGCCCATGAGCATGCTCACTCCCCCAGGCATGGGCGGAAAGTACCGCGTAACGGGAGCCGCTTACCCCCGTATGCGACGCCCCCGGCGCCGCCGCCGGATCGTGCTCGCACTCCTCGGTTCGATACTGGCCCTCGGGCTGCTCGGCTACGGCACGCTGCAGCTCATCCACGTCTTCAAGGGCGACGAGAAGAAGTCCGCCGCCCGCGCCGGGGACTGCGTCAAGGGGAAGCCGGGCAAGCCCGCGGCCTCCGCCGCCCCGGCCGCCGCCGCGTTCCCGAAGCCGGGCCAGATCACCGTCAACGTCTACAACGCCACCCCGCGCAGCGGCCTGGCCAAGGCGGTCGGCGACGAACTCAAGAAACGCGGCTTCAAGCTCGGCCAGGTCGGCAACGCCCCCGCCACCTTCGACAAGAAGGTGCCCGGCGCCGGGATACTGCTCGGCTCGCCCAGGACCGGCAAGGCCGCCTACGCCGTGCTCGGCACCCAGCTCAGCGGCGCCGTCCAGCAGACCG
This sequence comes from Streptomyces sp. NPDC089919, assembly GCF_040684615.1. Taxonomy (NCBI): domain Bacteria; kingdom Bacillati; phylum Actinomycetota; class Actinomycetes; order Kitasatosporales; family Streptomycetaceae; genus Streptomyces; species Streptomyces sp. NPDC089919. Next base: position 36,238 of record NZ_JBFBGK010000046.1, on the reverse strand, counting down.
ACACCCGCGAGGGCACCGACGTCGACCTGATCCTCGGCACCGCCTTCAAGGAGCTCAGCAAGAAGGAGGACGCGGACAAGGCCCTGGCCGCCCTGGCCGGACCCGCTCCCGCGCCCTCCCCGAAGTGCTGAGCCGCGTACCGGACCCGCCGGCGGCGGATCCGGCCGAAGGACTGCCGCGGGCCCGCTGAGGGCCCGCGCACGGTCCCTACTCGGCCGCGCCGTACATCCGGTCGCCCGCGTCGCCCAGGCCCGGCACGATGTAGCCGTGCTCGTTCAGGCGCTCGTCCACCGACGCCGTCACGACCGTGACCGGCTGGCCGGCCAGGTCGCGCTCCATGACCTCGATGCCCTCCGGCGCCGCCAGCAGCACCACGGCCGTGACGTCGTCGGCGCCGCGCTTGATCAGCTCCTGGATGGCCGCGACCAGCGTGCCGCCGGTGGCCAGCATCGGGTCGACGACGTACACCTGGCGGCCGGAGAGGTCCTCGGGCATCCGGGTGGCGTACGTGGAGGCCTCGAGGGTCTCCTCGTTGCGCACCATGCCCATGAAGCCCACCTCGGCGGTCGGCAGCAGCCGGACCATGCCGTCGAGCATGCCCAGGCCGGCCCGCAGGATCGGGACGATCAGCGGGCGCGGGGTGGAGAGCTTCACGCCCGTGGTCGGCGCGACCGGGGTCTCGATGTCGGCCTGCTCGGTGCGCACGTCCCGGGTGGCCTCGTACGCGAGCAGGGTGACCAGCTCGTCGGCGAGCCGCCGGAAGGTCGGGGAATCGGTGCGCTTGTCGCGCAGGGTGGTGAGTTTGTGCGCCACCAGCGGGTGGTCGACGACATGGATCCGCATGGACTCAACAGTAACCGGGCGAAGTGGTGCCCAGTACGTTCCGGCACTGGCATCAGGAGGCCCGTCCGGGGGAAGGTGGGTGCGGGGGGTCTCCCTCGCGACGCGGTGGAGGACGACGGAACCAACCCGGGGTGGTGCCGATGCCCGACCAGCAACAACGCGACACCGAGACCGTGACGGCCGGCGGCGAGGCGCCGGAGTCCGCGGCACAGAGACGGGCCCGGCGTGCCCAGTTCCTGCGCGAACTGCACGAGGCCCGCGAGCTGCGCGACCGCGTGCAACCCCGCCGGGCCCGGGCCGCCCGGATGCGCCAGCAGATGAGGATGCGTACGTTCCGCTGGTGACGGGGCGGCGCGCGAAGACCTTTTCGCACGCTGTTCGGACCCTCCCGGGGGCGCCCGGACCACGCCCCACCTGGCCGAAGTCCGCCGCTGTGCGACAAGGCGCGGCACGACGCAAGCGCGGAAGACCTCTCGCAAAGCCGCTGTTTCTGCCACGATGCCGATTGGGCGGGGCACGGAGCGGCGAAAAGGCCGTTCCACCTCTCCCACCTCCGGCCGGGGGGACCCCCAACCGGCACGCCTATGACCAGTGGGAGAGTCACGGTGTACTTCGCCGCACTGCTCGCGCGCACCGAAGACGGGTGGGAAGCGAGCGACACGGATCTCGACGACGTCGAGACGCTGTCCGATCTGACGGAACTGGCCCGTGAAGCCTCGGCCGACGAGGACACGGTCCTGGTCTTCATCGAGCAGGAGGACGCCTGGTTCGGCATCGTCCGCCTCGACGGTGAGGACGACCCCCGCATCTTCCTGTCGGACGCGGCCGCCGCGAACCGCAGCTCGTACGGGGAGATCCTGCTGACCGACGAACTGCTCGGCCGGGATCCGGGAACCGACGACGACCTGGAGGAGCTGGTCGACCTCGACGGCACGGAGGACGGCGAACCGGAACCGCCCGCCGTCACCGCGGAGGACGGCTCCGACGACTACGACGACGGCTCCGAGGAGGCCGCCGACGCGGTCCCCGCCGGGCCGCTCGGGGACCTCGACATCCTCGCCGACCTGGGCGTCTCCCGGCGGACCCTGCTCGCCTTCGAGTCGGACGCGCTCTCCGAGATCGCCGACGCGCTGGGGGCCTCCGAGGTGCTGGAGACCGTGCGCTAGTGACGGTTCAGGAGCGGCCCGGGCCCCCGGACCCGGTACGGGACCCCTGGCTCGGGCCGATGCGCCGGGCCATGGACGAGGCCGCGCGGGCGGCGGCGGCCGGCGACGTGCCGGTCGGCGCCGTCCTCCTGGCGCCCGACGGCTCCGTCCTCGCGACGGGGCACAACGAACGCGAGGCCACCGCCGACCCGACCGCGCACGCCGAGGTGCTGGCGCTGCGGCGGGCGGCGGCGGAGCTCGGCGAGTGGCGGCTGCCCGGCTGCACGCTCGTGGTCACCCTGGAGCCCTGCGTGATGTGCGCGGGCGCGCTCGTCCAGGCCCGGGTGGCCCGGGTGGTCTTCGGGGCCGCGGACGAGAAGGCCGGGGCGGCCGGCTCCCTCTGGGACCTGGTCCGGGACCGGCGGCTCAACCACCGGCCCGAAGTGATCCGGGGGGTCCTCGAGGAGGAGTGCTCCGCCCAGCTCACGGCCTTCTTCCGGGCCCTCTGAGGGGCCTCCCGCGGGGCTCCGCGGGGCCCGCCGGGCGGCTGCCGGCGGGCGGATTTGCAAAGCACCGCCCCTGGTGGGCTAGGATCTCTCTCGGTGGTGTGTCCGAGTGGCCGAAGGAGCTCGCCTCGAAAGCGAGTATGGGGCAACCCATCGGGGGTTCAAATCCCTCCACCACCGCTCTGTGAACGAGAGCCCCGATTCGGACGAATCGGGGCTCTCTTCCGTTTCCGTTCCGGCCCCGGCCGCGTTGACACGTCATGAACAAGACCCAGCGCATCCTCGCCGCCGTCGCCCTCGCGGGCGCGGCCGCGGGCCTCGCCGCCCCGGCCGCCTCGGCCGCCCCCCTGCCCGTGCCCGAGCTGCCGAAGGCCGCGCCGGACATGCCCGCCGCCGCGCAGCCCTCGGTCCAGGAGATCGGCGGCAAGCTGAACCAGCTCAACCAGCTCAACCAGGCGATGCAGGTCATGGACGGCGCCCAGCAGGTCCTCGCGCCCGCGGAGCCCGTCCTGGGCGTCCTCGGCGCCTTCGGATAGCCCCGACCGCCCCCGGACGCGCGAAAGGCCCCGACCGAGGTCGGGGCCTTCACACGATGGGACGGGGGAAGCGGCATCGGGGGGACAAGCCGCTTCCCCCGATGAGGACGGACCTGCCAGCCCGAGCCGCAGTCAGGGGGGAAGCTTGCGGCTCGGACCCCGCAGTGAGGTCCTGTCCCTCAGCCCTCCGGTTTCCTGCCAGAACCGGTGGGCTCATGAACAATCCTGCGCCCGCCGCGCCCTCGAGAGCAGCGGCAAAGGGCCCGGAGAGCCGGGTCATTGGTCCTTAAAGGTCTGGTGAGGGTCGTGACCCGACCCGATAGACTCACCCGACTTCGCAGGGCGCGGCAGGGGAGGCCGGACCGATCATGGACACCAAGAAGATCGTCTCGGGGGCCCTCGTCATCTTCGTGCTCTACACGATCATCACCCAGCCGACGAAAGCGGCCGACATGGTGCAGATCGGGTTCCAGGGCATCTCGGACGCGGCGCGCGGGATCGGCGAGTTCATGACCGAACTGGTGCGCTGACCCCGTACGCCGAAGCGGTTTCCGGGCTTCCGGCCCCCCGTCCGACGGATGGGGGGCCGTGCGCGTTCCCGGCCCTTCCCCGGTATCACCCGCCCTCCGCGTCGAATGTCCAACTTGCCCTCAACACGGCGATATACGGTGCTTGCACACAGTGCACATCTCTTGTGATGCTATGACCGCTTTTGATCGTTCAATGACCGTACAAGTGGACTCTCGAAGGGGTGGCGTGACCGTGTCGGCCAGTACAGCGCCTCAGGTGCCGCCCCAGCAGGACGAGCCCCAGGTGCGCGAACGCACCCAGAGGGGCGCGGACACCCGGGCGCTCACCCAGGTGCTCTTCGGCGAGCTCAAGGACCTCCAGCCCGGCAGCGCCGAGCACAGCCGGGTGCGCGGCGCCCTGATCGAGGCCAACCTGCCGCTGGTGCGGTACGCGGCGGCCCGCTTCCGCAGCCGCAACGAGCCGATGGAGGACGTGGTCCAGGTCGGCACCATCGGCCTGATCAACGCCATCGACCGGTTCGACCCGGAGCGCGGGGTGCAGTTCCCGACCTTCGCGATGCCGACCGTGGTGGGCGAGATCAAGCGGTACTTCCGCGACAACGTCCGCACCGTCCACGTCCCGCGCCGGCTCCACGAGCTGTGGGTACAGGTCAACGCGGCCACCGAGGACCTCACCACGGCCCACGGACGCACCCCCACGACCCCGGAGATCGCCGAGCGGCTGCGGATCTCCGAGGACGAGGTGCTGTCCTGCATCGAGGCCGGCCGCTCGTACCACGCGACCTCGCTGGAGGCCGCCCAGGAGGGCGACGGGCTGCCCGGACTGCTGGACCGGCTCGGCTACGAGGACCCGGAGCTGGTCGGGGTCGAACACCGGGACCTGGTGCGGCACCTGCTCGTGCAGCTGCCCGAGCGCGAGCAGCGGATCCTGCTGCTGCGCTACTACAACAACCTGACGCAGTCCCAGATCAGCGCCGAGCTGGGGGTCTCGCAGATGCACGTCTCCCGGCTGCTCGCCCGCAGCTTCGCTCGACTGCGATCCGCAAACCGTATCGAGGCGTAGCTGAATCGGGTGGAGATCACCCGGGCGCTTTCCCGACAGAACCGGGCCATACCCCCGCGTTGCTGCGCAGATATGTCGACTTGGCGCTACAGCGCGTTGCCGACATGTGACATTCTGCGTGAACTGCGTTTGCCGGGGCCCCGCCTCCGGTATTCAGGTGGAGGCTGCGTTCCTCCGACGGGCGCACCGACCGCGACCGTCCGCGACCACAAGGGGGTGGCATGTCCGCAGAACAGGGCAGCTCCGAGGTGCTCACGCTCGTCAAGAGCGAGACGCCCGCCGTGCTCGACCGCTCGGAAGCCATCGACACCCGCACCCTCTCCCGCTCCCTGTTCCTGAGGCTCGCCGGCCTCGAAGCGGACAGTCCCGAAAGGGCCTACGTACGCGACACCCTGATCGAGCTGAACCTCCCGCTGGTCCGGTACGCCGCGGCGCGCTTCCGCAGCCGCAACGAACCGATGGAGGACATCGTCCAGGTCGGCACCATCGGCCTGATCAAGGCGATCGACCGGTTCGACTGCGAGCGCGGCGTGGAGTTCCCGACCTTCGCGATGCCGACGGTCGTGGGCGAGATCAAGCGCTTCTTCCGGGACACCTCCTGGTCCGTCCGGGTCCCCCGGCGCCTCCAGGAGCTCCGGCTCGCCCTCACCAAGGCGAGCGACGAGCTGGCCCAGAAGCTGGACCGCTCGCCCACCGTGCCCGAACTGGCCGCGGTGCTCGGGGTGTCGGAGGAGGAGGTCGTCGACGGCCTCGCGGTGGGCAACGCCTACACCGCCTCCTCGCTCGACTCCCCGTCCCCGGAGGACGACGGCGGCGAGGGCTCCCTGGCCGACCGGCTGGGGTACGAGGACACGGCGCTCGAGGGCGTCGAGTACCGCGAGTCCCTGAAGCCGCTGCTGGCCAAACTCCCGCCCCGGGAGCGGCAGATCATCATGCTGCGGTTCTTCGCGAACATGACCCAGTCGCAGATCGGCGAGGAGGTCGGCATCTCGCAGATGCACGTCTCCCGGCTGCTGACCCGCACCCTGGCGCAGCTGCGGCAGGGCCTGATCGGCGACTGATCGCCCGGAGTCCCCACGCGGGGTTCACATTTGACGATGCGTCAGTAAGACTGCCGCAATGTCGAAGCTTGGGTTGCGCGGCCGCCGGGGCGTTCTGACCGCCTCGACGGCCGTGCTGTGCGCGGTACTCGCCGGCTGCGGTGCCCAGGGGCGCCCGGGCTACGTCGCGGTCGCCGGCGCGGCCGAGAAGGTCACGCCCGCCGCCCCGAAGGGCAAGGTCGAGTACCAGCCCCTACCGCCCCCGGGCGCCACGACCTCCGCCACCGCCACCACGGCCCCGCAGAACGCCACCACCGGCGGCCCGGGCACCTCCGGCGGCACCTCGGGCGCCGCCTCGGGCTCCGGCTCGGGCTCCGGCGGTACATCGGGCTCCGGCGGTACGTCCACCACGGGCGGGACCGGCGCCTCCGGCGGCACGGGCAGCACGGGCGGGACCGGCGGCACCGGCGGCTCGGACACCTCGGGCGGCGCGACGGGCGGCTCCGACGGCGGCTCCACGGGCGGATCCACCGGGGGCTCGACCGGCGGGTCCAGCGGAGGCTCCGGCGGCAGTTCCACCGGCGGCTCGACGGGCGGCTCGTCCGGCGGGTCCAGCGGCGGCTCCACGGGCGGATCGACAGGCGGATCCACCGGCGGTTCGACCGGCGGGGGCGACCCCAAGCCCGCCCGCCCGGCGAAACTCACCCTCGGCACCCCCGTCCGCACGGCGGCCGCCGACCGCTGGTGCGAGAACGTCACCGTGACCTTCCACAACACCGGTGGCCGGCCCGCCCGTTCGGGCACGACCGGCTTCGCCACCCACATCATCGGCGCGCTCGGCGTGGACTGGGCGACCATCACCAGCAGCCAGCCGCTACCCGCCCCGATCGCCGCGGGCGCGACGAAGAAGCACACCTACCTGGTGTGCGTGGACGCCTGGCGGGTCCCCCTGGGCATGCACATAGAAACCCAGGACGTCACCGCCACCTGGCAGTAACCCCCGGAGCCCGTACGCGCGCCGCGGACGACCGCCCGCCGACCGGCCCGTCAGGCCAGCGCCAGCCAAGCCACCCCGGCGATCACGGCGATGACCGCGACCACGCCGAGGATCAGGCCGATGCGGGGGCCCGAGGAGGCGGACGCGGCGGCGCGGCGGCTGCCGGGCGCGGCGGGGGCCGCGGGGCGGTGCGCGTCGCCCTCGTCGACGAACGCACGGAACATCTGCGTGCTGCCCGCGGGGTCGTAGTTGTTGTCGGGGCCCTGAGCGTTGTGTGACATGGGCAAGGACCCTAGCGAACGGGTGCGCCCCCGCCCAAGCCTGTGCCCGGTCAACCTTTCCCATCCCTTTACCGTCCTCCGGGCGGATTCGTTTGCCTGTAGCAACCATCCGCTTATATGGTTGCTCTAAGCAACAAGATGAGGGAGGTGTTTCGCCATGGCCGCCCGGCCCCATTACGAGGAACTGACCCGGCAGCTCTCGGCGATCGGCGCCGTCAAGCGCGGCCTCGCCAGGACCCTCCCCCAGGACTGCCCGCCCGGCGCGTTCGCCGTCCTGACCCTGCTCGACCGGCACGGTGAGATGCGCCTCGGCCGGCTCTCCGAACTGCTGGATGTCGACATGTCGGTCACCAGCCGCCATGTGGCCCACACGGCCGCCCACGGCTGGCTGGAACGGCTGCCCGACCCCTGCGACGGCCGCTCCCGCATCCTGCGGCTGACCCCGGCCGGCCGCCTGCTCCTGACCCAGCTCGCGGCCCGCGCCTCGGCGACGCTCGAGCGGGCCCTGTCCGACTGGACGGACGAGGACCTCGCCGAGCTGAACACCCTGCTGGCCCGGCTGCGGTCGAGCTTCTGCGCGACCACCCACTAGACCCGCTGGATCCGCGTACCGGCGTATCCGGCCGCGTTTCCAGACCCGTACTCCGAGAAGCGACAGAGAAGAAGGAAGAACATGGCGACGACCACGCCCACCGGCGTGCGGGGAGGCGGCCAGCCCGACGGTCCGGACGCCCCCGCGACGGGGATGACCCACCCCCAGATCATGAAGGCACTGTCCGGGCTGATGCTCGGCATGTTCGTGGCGATCCTGTCGTCCACGATCGTCTCCAACGCCCTGCCGCAGATCATCAGCGACCTGGGCGGCACCCAGTCCTCCTACACCTGGGTGGTCACCGCCGCCCTGCTGTCGATGACCGCCGCCACCCCGCTCTGGGGCAAGCTCTCCGACCTCTTCAGCAAGAAGCTGCTGGTCCAGATATCCCTGGTGATCTACGTGCTGGGCTCGGTGGTGGCCGGCCTCTCGCAGAACACCGGCATGCTGATCGCCTGCCGCGTGGTCCAGGGCATCGGCGTCGGCGGCCTGTCCGCCCTCGCCCAGATCGTGATGGCCGCGATGATCTCCCCGCGCGAGCGCGGCCGCTACAGCGGCTACCTCGGTGCGGTGTTCGCCGTGGCCACCGTCGGCGGCCCGCTGCTCGGCGGGGTCATCACCGACACCGAATGGCTCGGCTGGCGCTGGTGCTTCTACGTGGGCGTGCCCTTCGCCGTCATCGCCCTGGTCGTGCTCCAGAAGACCCTGAAGCTCCCGGTGGTCCGGCGCGAGGTCAAGGTCGACTGGGCGGGCGCCTTCTTCATCTCGGCCGCCGTCTCCCTGCTGCTGATCTGGGTGACCCAGGCCGGTGACTCGTACGACTGGATCTCCTGGCAGACCTACGCGATGGTCGGCGGCGCGCTGCTGCTCGGCGCGGTCTTCGTGTTCGTCGAGTCCCGGGCGAGCGACCCGATCATCCCGCTGCGGCTGTTCCGCAACAAGACGATCACCCTGGCCTCGCTGGCCTCGCTCTTCGTCGGCGTCGCGATGTTCTCCGGCACGGTGTTCTTCAGCCAGTACTTCCAGCTGGCCCGGAACGAGTCGCCGACCATGTCCGGCGTCCTGACCATCCCGATGATCGGCGGCCTGTTCGTCTCCTCCACCGTCGCCGGGCGCTTCATCACCAAGACCGGCCGGTGGAAGATCTGGCTGGTGGCCGGCGGTGTGCTGCTGACCTCGGGCATGGCCCTGCTGAGCACCATCCGCTACGACACGGCCTACTGGCACATCGCCGTCTTCATGGCGCTGACCGGCCTCGGCCTCGGCATGATGATGCAGAACCTCGTCCTCGCCACCCAGAACCAGGTGGCCCCCGAGGACCTGGGCGCGGCCAGCTCCGTGGTCACCTTCTTCCGCTCGCTCGGCGGCGCCATGGGCGTCTCCGCGCTGGGCGCCCTGATGGCCAACCGCGTCACCCACTACGTCAAGGACGGCCTGGCCGACCTCGGCCCGAAGGCCGCGGCCCTGGGCCACGGCGGCACCTCCGGCGGCGGCATCCCCGACCTCGACAAGCTGCCCGCGCCGTTCCGGGCCGTCATCGAGGGCGCGTACGGCCACGGGGTCGCGGACGTGTTCCGCTTCGCGGCGCCCACCGCGCTCGCCGCCCTGCTGCTCGTCCTGCTGATCAAGGAGGTCGCGCTGCAGTCCCGCCCGATGGGCCAGGCGCCGGCCGCCGTCTCGGCCGAGGCCGTCACGGGGACCGCCACCGTCCCCGCCGAGGAGCCCGCCACCCGGTAGCGGCACTGCACCACACGGCCCTGAGGGGGCCGGTCCACCCGGACCGGCCCCCTCAGGCGTGCGCGGTGGCGTGCGCCTCGATGCCCGCGACCAGCACGTCGAGGGCGAAGTGGAAGTCGCCCTCGGGGGCCTGACGGACCGTCCCGCAGCCGTGCAGGAAGCGGGAGACCGCCAGGTGCGCCCCGGTCCGCGCGGCGGCGGCCAGGCCCGTGGCGGCCAGCAGCCGCATCAGCGCCGTGTCGAAGGCCCGGGCGTGCGGCCCGATGTTCGGGTACTCGGCGGCCAGCGCGGCCAGCCAGGGGTGCGCCCCCTGCAGCCGCCGGTGGCCGCAGGCCAGCGCCCGCAGCCGGTCCGGCCAGCGGGTGCCCGCCCCGGCCGGCAGCGGCAGCTCGCCCAGCGCCGCGTCCAGCGCCAGTTCCAGCAGGTCGTCCTTGGTGTCCACGTACCAGTAGAGGGACATCGCGGTGACCCCCAGCTCGGCGGCCAGCCGGCGCATCGAGAAGCCGGACAGGCCCTCCGCGTCGAGCAGCCGGACGGCGGCGGCGGTGATGCGTTCCCGGTCCAGCCCGGCGGGCTGTTCGCTGCGGCGTCTGGTCGGGGTGACTGGCTTGGACGCCAGCCACACGCTGGTGCGGTCGGCCGCGGTCACCATGAGGCACCCTCCGTCGTCCGGCGGGGAGGCCCGGAATGCCCGGTCCGCCCGTCTTGATGCTAGAGGGTGCCTCCCTGGTAGGGGCGCCTTTCGCGTCAGGCCCCGGGCGCCGTCAGGTCGTAGAACGTGGCGCTGCCGACGGTCACCTTCGTGAAGGTCTCCGTCACCCAGGTGCTGATGGCGGCGGAGCTGCCGCTGTTGCCGCCCGGCCCGCCCATGCCGCCGCCCATGCCGCCGCCCGCGATGAAGTAGTGGATCTTCCCGGCGGCCACGTACTGCTTGAACTGCGCGAGGGTCGGCGAGGGGTCGCTGCCGTTGAACCCGCCGATCGCCATCACCGGCCGGCCGGTGGCCAGCTGGTAGCTCGCGGCGTTCTGCGAGCCGATGGCCGCCGCGGCCCAGGTGTAGCGGTCCGCGTCCGCGGTCAGCGCCGCCTCGGCCTTCGCGTCCACCCGGGTACCGCCCAGCAGACCGCCCATGCCCCCGCCGCCGCGCGCGCCCTGGCCGTTGGGGGCCCCGGTGCCGGGGGACCGACCGCCGGTCCCGCCGGGCATCCCGCCCTGGTTCGAACCCTGCCCGGAGCCCTGACCCGAGCCCTGGTTGCCGCCGGGCATCCCGCCCGGCATTCCGCCCTGGGCGCCACCGGGCATGCCGCCCGGGAACTGGCCGCCGTTCTGGCCCTGGTTCTGCCCGCCGGGGCCCGGCGGGAAGCCGGTGCGCCCGCGCTCGCCGCCGCCCGGGAAACCGCCGCCCGGGAAGCCCCGGCCGCCCGCCACCGCCGGACCGGCCGTGACGATCGATCCGGTGTGGCCGCTGTCCACCGTGGTCAGGCAGTACGCCAGCGGTCCGGCCAGCGCCACCGCCAGGCCCAGTGCGGCCGCCGCCCGCCCGGCCCGGCGTACCAGCAGCCCCGCCGCGGCCAGTACGCCGCCCGCCAGGACCGCCCAGCGCAGCCACGGCAGGTAGTCCGCGGACCGGCCGAGCAGGACGTACGACCAGCCGGCCGTCAGCAGCAGCGTGCCGGCCAGGGTGAGCCGGGCCGGCAGCGCCCCCCGCTCCTCCCACAGCACGCTCACGCCCATGCCCACCAGCGCCGCCACGTAGGGCGCCAGCGCCACCGTGTAGTACTCGTGGAAGATGCCCTGCATGAAGCTGAACACCCCGGCGGTGATCAGCAGCGCCCCGCCCCAGGCGAGGAAGGCCGCCCGGGCCATGGAGTCCAGTTGGTCGGTGGCCCGCCGGGCCCGCCAGGTCACCACCAGCCCGGCCACCAGCAGCACCAGCGCCGCCGGCAGCAGCCAGGAGATCTGGCCGCCGATGTTCGAGGAGAAGAGCCGGTCGAGGCCGGTCTCGCCCCAACCGCCGCCACCGCCGCCGCCCCGGCCCCCGCCGCCGACGCTGCCGGTCTCGTCGCCGTTGATCCGGCCCAGGCCGTTGTAGCCGAAGGTGAGCTCGAGGAAGGAGTTGTGCTGGGAGCCGCCGATGTACGGCCGGGAGGACGCGGGCCACAGCTCCACGACCGCCACCCACCAGCCGCCGGCCACCACCATCGCCGCGCCCGCCAGGGCCAGTTGCCCCAGCCGGCGGCGCAGCCGCGTCGGGGCGCAGACCGCGTACAGCACCGCCAGCGGCGGCAGTACGACCAGGGCCTGGAGCGTCTTGGTCAGGAAGGCCAGCCCGACCACGGCCCCGGCTGCCGCCAGCCAGGTCGTGTGCGCCCCCTCCAGCGCCCGGAGCAGGCAGTACACCGTGACCGCCATCAGGAGGGTCAGCAGCGCGTCGGGGTTGTTGAAGCGGAACATCAGCGCGGCCACCGGGGTCAGGGCGAAGGCCGCCCCCGCCAGCAGCCCGGCCGCCGCCCCGAACTGCCGCTTCACCGAGGCGTACAGGACGCCCGCGGTGCCCACGCCCATCAGCGCCTGCGGGACCAGGATCTGCCAGGATCCCAGCCCGAAGAGCCGGACGGACAGGGCCATCGGCCAGAGCGCGGCCGGCGGCTTGTCGACGGTGATGGAGTTCGCGGCGTCGGAGGAGCCGAAGAAGAAGGCCTTCCAGCTCTCGCTGCCGGCCTGGACCGCCGCCGAGTAGAAGGAGTTGGCGTAGCCGGAGGAGCCGAGGTTCCAGAGGTAGAGGACCGCGGTGGCGAGCAGCAGGGCGGCCAGCGCGGGCCGCTCCCAGCCCGCCCGGGCCGGATGGGCCCGGGCCCGCAGGGGTACGGCGTACGGCGGGGCTGCGATGGTCATCGCAAGGCCTCCTTCGGATCGGTGGCGGGGCGCTCGGGGAAGACCCAGGCCCGGAAGAGCAGGAAGCGCAGCACGGTGGCGGCGAGGTTCGCGGTGATCAGCACGGCCAGTTCGGTGCTGTGCGCGGGGTCGGGGGTGGCCGCGCCCAGGGCGGCCAGCGAACCGCTGGTCAGGGCGAGGCCGATGGCGAAGACCACGAGCCCCTGCGCCTGGTGGCGCACGGCCCGCTCCCGGCCGCGCACCCCGAAGGTGAGCCGGCGGTTGGCCGCGGTGTTGGCGACGGCGGAGAGCAGCAGGGCTCCGGCGTTGGCGCTCTGGGGCCCGGTGCCGGTCCGCAGGGCGGAGTACAGCAGCAGGTACAGCAGGGTGCTGAGGGCGCCGACCGCGCAGAAGCCGACGAGCTGGCGGGCCAGGCCCCGGGGGACCCCGGGCAGGGCCCGGTCCCGCGGGTCGTCGCCGAAGGGGCGGGCCAGCCGGTCCAGCGGCAGCGCGCCGACGGCCAGCGCCCGGCCCACCCGCCAGACCCCCTTCAGGTCGTCGGTGGCGGTCCTGACCAGGTGCACGGTCGAGTCGGGGTCGTCCACCCAGTCCACCGGCACCTCGTGGATGCGCAGCCCGGCCCGCTCGGCCAGCACCAGGAGCTCGGTGTCGAAGAACCAGCCGGTGTCCTCCACCAGCGGCAGCAGTCGCTCGGCCACCTCGCGCCGGATGGCCTTGAAGCCGCACTGGGCGTCGCTGAACCGGGCGGCCAGCGAGGACCGCAGGATGAAGTTGTAGGCGCGGGAGATGAACTCCCGCTTCGGGCCCCGCACCACCCGCGAGGCGCGGGCCAGCCGGGTGCCGATGGCCAGGTCCGAATGGCCGGAGATCAGCGGGGCGACCAGCGGCAGCAGCGCGTTGAGGTCGGTGGACAGGTCCACGTCCATGTACGCGAGGACCGGCGCCTCGGACGCGGACCACACGGTCCGCAGGGCCCGGCCGCGGCCCTTCTCGTCCAGCCGGTGGGAGCGGACGCCCGGGACGCTCGCGGCCAGCGCCGCGGCCACCTCGGGGGTCCGGTCGGTGCTCGCGTTGTCCGCGATGGTGATCCGGAAGGCGTACGGGAAGGTGGTGCGCAGGTGCTCGTGGAGGCGCCGGACGCAGGGCTCCAGGTCGCGTTCCTCGTTGTAGACCGGGATCACCACGTCCAGGACGGGCGCGCCCGGCACGTGGGCCGGCAGGTGCCGGCGGGCCGGGAGGGTGCCGGAGGAGGGGCGGCCGGTCGTGGCGGCCGGTTCGGTTCGCATGCCCCGACGCTCGCGGGGCGGGCTGTCACGGCTGTGTGGTGGGCCTGTGATCCGGCTATGAGTGCGCGGCGGCGGCCCGGTCGGGGCTCCGCAGGGCCGGCAGCCGGACGGTGAAACGGGTCCGGCCCGGCGCGCTGGCCACCTCGACCGTGCCGCCGTGGGCGGTCACCACGGCCTGCACGATGGCGAGTCCGAGCCCGGTGGACCCGGCCTGCCGGGACCGGGAGGCGTCACCGCGGGCGAAGCGCTCGAAGACGTGCGGCAGCAACGCGGGCGGGATACCGGGCCCGTTGTCCTCGACGCGAAGGAGGAGACGGTCGCCTCGCGCGCATGTTTCACGTGAAACATGCGCGGTGACCGTGGTGTTGGGCGGTGTGTGCGTGCGCGCATTGGCCAGCAGGTTCACGAGCACCTGCTGGATCCGGGCCGCGTCGGCATGGACCAGCGCCGGCTCGTCGGGCAGCTCGAGTCGCCAGTGGTGTTCGGGGCCGGCCGCCCGGGCGTCGCTGAGGGCGTCGACCGTGAGCGGCACGAGATCGGTCTCCTCCTGCTGGAGGGGCCGGCCCGCGTCCAGCCGGGCGAGCAGCAGCAGGTCCTCGACCAGGCCGGTCATCCGGGCCGCCTCGGACTCGATCCGCCCCAGCGCATGACGGGTGTCGGGGCCCTGCTCCTCGCGGCCCCGGCGGGTCAGCTCGGCGTACCCGCGGATGGAGGCCAGCGGGGTGCGCAGCTCGTGCGAGGCGTCGGCGACGAACTGCCGCACCCGCATCTCGCTCTCCTGCCGGGCGGTCAGCGCCGAACCGACGTGCCCCAGCATCCGGTTGAGGGCCGCGCCCACCTGCCCGACCTCGGTGCGCGGATCCGCCTCGGCCTCCGGCACCCGCTCGTGCAGCGCCACCTCGCCGCTGTGCAGCGGCAGTTCGGAGACGCGCGTGGCGGTGGCCGCGACCCGGCGCAGCGGCCGCAGCGAGACCCCGACCAGCGCCTGGCCCGCCAGCCCGGCGGCCACCAGTCCGGCCGCGGTCACGCAGACCTCCACCAGGATCAGCGTGTTGACGGTGGACTGGACTCCGGTGAGCGGGAAGCCGAGTACGAAACTGCCGTCGGTGGCGGTCAGCACGCGGTAGTCCCCGAGCCCCGGCAGGCTGGTGGTGGCCGGCCCGGGTGAGCCCGGGTCCACGGCCCGGCGCAGGGCCTCGGTCTGGGCCTTGCTGAGCGCGGTGTGGTCCCCGGGGTAGGTCCCCCGGGCCACGCTCCGCCCGCCGTCGGTGACGTTCCCGCTCGCGTCGAGCCGGATGCCGACGGTGTTCAGGGGGCTGCCCGGGGCCGAGACGAAGTGCAGCGGCACGCGGAGGTCACCGCGGGCCCGCTGGGACATGTCCACGGCGTTGGTCAGTTGGGTGTCGAGCTGGCCGCCGAGGTAGGAGCGCAGCACCAGCGTGGTGACCGTACCGATGGCCGCCCCGACCACCGCGATCAGCGTCACGGCCGAGAACACCAGCCGGGTGCGCAGCGACCAGGGCCGCCGCAGCCGGGGCCGACCGGGACGCACTACTCCGCCGGCTTGATCAGGTAACCGGCCCCGCGCCGGGTGTGGATCATCGGGGTGCGGCCGGACTCCAGCTTGCGCCGCAGGTAGGAGATGTACAGCTCGACCACGTTGGCCTGGCCGCCGAAGTCGTAGGACCACACCCGGTCCAGGATCTGCGCCTTGCTGAGCACCCGGCGCGGGTTGCGCATGAGGTAGCGGAGCAGTTCGAACTCGGTCGCGGTCAGATGGATCTCGTCCCCGCCCCGGGTCACCTCGTGGCTGTCCTCGTCGAGCGTGAGGTCCCCGACCACCAGCACCGAGTCGGAACGGGCCGCGGCCGCCGCGCCCGAGCGCCGGACCAGCCCGCGCAGCCGGGCGACGACCTCCTCCAGGCTGAAGGGCTTGGTGACGTAGTCGTCCCCGCCGGCCGTCAGGCCCGCGATGCGGTCCTCGACCGCGTCCTTCGCGGTCAGGAAGAGCACCGGCACGTACGGCAGGTCCCGGCGCAGCCGGCCCAGCACGGTGAGCCCGTCCATGTCCGGCAGCATGATGTCGAGCACCACCACGTCCGGCCGGAACTCCCGGCCCGCCCGCACCGCCCCCGCGCCGTCCCCGGCGGTGCGCACCTCGCAGCCCTCGTAGCGCAGGGCCATGGACAGCAGCTCGGAGAGCGCGGCCTCGTCGTCGACGACGAGCACCCGGCAGGGTCCGCCGTCGGGCCGCACCAGCCGGGAGTCGCGGGTCGCGTGCGTGGAGTGAGTCGTCGCGGTCATACCGACAGGCTTGCCCCGGCCGCTGAGAGCCCTCTTGCGCCCGTCTGTGAATCTCCTGAGAAAACCCTCACCCCAGTCCGAAGAGGTCCGCCGCGTTGTCGTGGCACACCGCGCGCAACCAGTCGTCACCCAGCCCGAGCCGTTCGAGGGCCGTGAGCTGGTGCTCGTACGGGTAGGGGATGTTCGGGAAGTCGGTCCCGAGCAGGATCCGGTCCCCGAGCGCGGCCAGCCGCCCCCGCTCGGCCACCGGGAAGCCCCGCAGCCGCTCGGCGAAGTCCGTGAAGGCCATGGTCGTGTCCAGCCGGACCGACGGGTGGGCCTCGGCCAGCCCGAGGAAGTCGGCGTACTCCGGCATCCCCATGTGGGCGATCACCAGCGGCAGCCGGGGGTGCCGGGCCAGCAGCCGCGAGACCGGCTCCGGGCCGGTGTGCTTGCCGGGGGCGGGCCCCGAGCCGCAGTGGATCACGATCGGTGTGCCGGCCTCCGCGAGCAGCCCCCACACCGGGTCCAGCAGGACGTCGTTCGGGTCGTAGCCGCCCACCTGGACGTGCGCCTTGAAGACCCGGGCGCCCTGCTCCAGCGCCGTGCGGACGTACCCCTCGGCCCCGGGCTCCGGGAAGAAGGTGGCCGTGTGCAGGCAGTCCGACGTGCGGGCGGCGAACTCGGCGGCCCAGGCGTTGAGCCAGGCCGCCATGGCTGGCTTGTGCGGGTACAGCATCGCGGTGAAGGCCCGGACCCCGAAGCGGCTCAGCAGCGCCACCCGTTCGTCCTCCGCGCGCCGGTAGGTGATCGGCCAGGGGACCCCGGTCAGCGGGCCCGCCGCGTCGAAGTAGTCCCAGACCTTGGCGAGCACCCGCTCCGGCATGAAGTGGGTGTGGACGTCCACCAGCCCCGGCAGCCCCAGCCGGGCGGCGAAGCCGCGCACGGCCGCCTCGGTCCGGGCGGTGCCCGCGGCGGCCCCCGGGAAGCCGGCGGACCCGGCGGCCGGTCCGGCCGCCGGGTCCGCGCAGGAGTCAGTGCTTGCGCACAAAGCCGTGGCTCCGCTCGACCGTGGCGACGTGCACGGTGTAGCTGTCGTACCACTCGTCGCGGCCCTGCTTCTGGGCCCGCTGGTGCTCCTGCTGGGTACGCCACTCGGTGAGCGCGGCCTCGTCGCGGAAGTACGCGACGGTGATGCTCAGGCCGCCGGGCGTGTGCGCGTTCTCGTGGCCGAGGTACCCCGGTATCTCCTTGACCAGCTCGGCCATCCGGACGGCGGTCTCCGCGTAACCGGGCGCCTCGCCGGTGCGAACGGAGGTGAACACCGTCATCAGGTAAGGCGGTTCGAATGCGGGAAGTGGCTGGATGCTCATGACCCTCACCTTCTGCGGCGGCCCCGCCGGCTGTCCACCGCCCGGCGCGAAGGGATCCAAGATTTGACCTTGGTCCGCCGTCGGGCCGCGGACCGGTCCGGCGACCCCGGCCCGCGCCCGGGCCGGGGCTCCCTCAGAACAACCCGTCGGGTTCCGCGGGCGGCTCCGCGACCGGCACCACCGGCACGGAGGTGCGCGCGGCCGGGTCCGCCGCCGCCAGCACCCAGCCGGACAGCAGCCGGGTGTCCACCACCAGCCCGTCCGCGAAGTGCAGATCGGGACCGGCGGCCCCGGCCAGCACCCCGGCCACCGTCCCGCCCGCGGTCAGCCCGGCCACCACCCCGGCGGGCCGGGGCAGCCCGGCCAGTCCGAAGGCCTCCGTGTGGTCCGCGACCTCGCAGGGCAGCGTCTCCAGGGTCTCGGCCCGGCCGGGCAGCGCGGCGGCCCGCGCGTGCAGGGCCGCCAGCTCCGCCCGCCGCTCGGCGAACGGCGGCAGCCGGTCGCGCACCGCCCGCTTGCGCGCGTACGGGATCCGGTCGGGCACCCCCAGCCCGGCCCGCAGCACCTCCTCGGTGCGACGGGCCGCCATCAGCGGCCCCCGGCCCAGCCAGCAGTACGCGACGGCGCCCTGCTCCAGCAGCCGCACCGGGCCGCGCTCCTCCGCGGTGATGCCGGCCTTCGTCAGGCCCGGCCCGAACCACGCCAGGTAGACCCGGTAGGTGCGCGGGTCGGCCGCGTTGGTGTCGGCGGCCACCGAGAAGGACCGGTCCAGCCGGGCGCACTCGGCGCACTGGTCCCGGCCGGCCCCCGCCGGGATCTCCCGGCCGCCCGGACAGGGGGTCAGCCGGCCGGCCCGCCGCACCCCCGTGCACCGCCGCACGCCCTCGGCCCGGAAGGCCAGCGCCCGCCCGTACCGCAGCGGGCTGCTACGGCTGCCGCGGCCCGGTCCGTACCAGGTCAGCGCGGGCCCGTCGGGGCTCCAGCGGACCCCGGTGCAGCTCCACACGTCACTGCGGCTTCTGCTGCGGGGCCCCCGGGGAGACCGGCCGTTCGAAGAAGGTCTCCAGCGCCACGGTGGCCTGTGTGCCGCTCACCCCGTCGATGGCGAACAGCCGCCGCAACACGTCCTGGAGCTGTTCGGTGGTCGCGGTGCGGACCTTGACCAGCATGGACGCGGCGCCCGCGATCACGTGCGCCTCCTGGATCTCGGGGATCGCCGCGAAGGCCGCCGCCGAATCGCCCATCCAGGCCGAGGAGTCCACCATCACGAAGGCCAGCACCCCCTGGCCCAGGGCCGCCGGGTCGACCTCGACGGTGGTCCGGCGGATCACCCCCCGCTCGCGGAGCTTGCGCACCCGCTCGTGCGCCGCGCCCGCCGACAGCCCGACCGCCTTGCCCAGCGCCGCGTAGGCCTGGGTGGCGTCCTCCTGCAGCAGCGCCAGCAGCCGCCGGTCGATCTCGTCCACCGCGCCCCGCCCTCCCGTCCGGAAAACCCTTGCGAGGACCGTACCTCATCCTGCAATCTCTGATCGAAGCCGAACACAATTCGGCACTTTCACCCAAGGGGCAGCCGCATGTCTTCCATAGCCGACGCTTCGCTGTACGAGATCCTGGACGAGCGCTTCCGTACCGGACGCTGCGCCAACGGGGACATGCGTCTGGAGCGGCTGCACGACGACAACCGCTGGGCCGAGGGGCCGCTCTACCTGCCCGCCTGGCGCCAGCTGATCTGGAGCGACATCCCCAACGACCGGATCCTGCGCTGGGACGAGGCCACCGGCACCACCGGCCTCTTCCGCTCCCCGGCCGGCCACAGCAACGGCAACACCCTGGACCGCGAGGGCCGCCTGATCACCTGCGAACAGGGCAACCGGCGGGTCACCCGCACCGAGCCCGACGGCTCCCTGACCGTCATCGCCGACCGCTTCGAGGGCAAGCGGCTGAACAGCCCGAACGACGCCGTGGTCCGCTCCGACGGCTCGGTCTGGTTCTCCGACCCCGACTTCGGCATCACCAGTGACTACGAGGGACACCGCGCGCCCGCCGAGATCGGCGGCTGCCACGTCTACCGCGCGGACCCGGCCACCGGCGAGGTCCGCCTGGTGGCCGACGGCTTCGGGGGCCCGAACGGCCTGGTCTTCTCCCCCGACGAGTCCCGCCTGTACGTCTCGGACACCCGCGAGGGCCACATCCGCGTCTTCGACGTCCGCGAGGACGGCACCCTCTCCGACGGCGAGGTCTTCACCGCCGCCCGGCCCGGCGGCCCGGCCCGCTTCGACAACATCCGCTTCGACGACGAGGGCCGCCTGTGGGCCGCCGCCATGGCGGACGGCGTCCACTGCTACGCCCCGGACGGCACCCTGATCGGCCGCATCCGCGTCCCCGAGCCCGTCTCGAACATCGCCTTCGGCGGCCCCAAGCTCAACCGCCTCTTCATCACGGCGACCACGAGCCTCTACGCCCTGACCCTCTCGGTCACCGGCCTCCCCCGCGTCCACCCCTGACCAAACGCAGAAGGACCCGGACTTACGTCCGGGTCCTTCTCGCTGGTGCACTCGGCAGGATTCGAACCTGCAACCTTCTGATCCGTAGTCAGATGCTCTATCCGTTAAGCTACGAGTGCTTGTGCTTCCCGGGGTTTTTCGCCCCGTTGGCCTTGCGAGAACAACAATACATGGACCTCGCCGGGACGCGAAATCCATTAGCCAAACCGCCTCTGACCTGGGAAAACACCCCGGAAGGGTGGGATCCGGTGGGTTCAGGGACTGAAGGCCGGGGGCGGGAAACCCGCCAGGGGCGCCCTCCCGGTACGCCCCGGTACGCCCCCGGCGCGCCCGCGCCCGATCGGGCCGTCCGTTCGTCCGTTCACCCGCCCGAGCGTCCCGGAAACGACCGAAGCCCCGGTCCAGGGGACCGGGGCTTCGGTGTTCACAGCGCGGAGGCGGAGGGATTTGAACCCTCGATGGGCTTTAAGACCCAAACCGCATTAGCAGTGCGGCGCCATAGACCGGACTAGGCGACGCCTCCAGCTCACTCCCGTACGGGGGTGCGTGCAGATGATGACACAGGTCACTGCCCGGTCACCAATCCACCCCCACGGTACTAGGCGTCGGCCGGGCAGGGCAAAGCCTTACCCGCGCAACATCGACCGCCCCGGCTCGTTGGTCACGGGTACGACCCACCGCCCCCGGGAGCCGTCATGCTGCGCCATCTCGCCCTCGCCGCCGTCGCCTCCGCCGTCGCGGCCGGGCCGCTGCCCCCGCTGCCCTCGCTCGGGCTGCTGGACCCGCCGGCCCCGCCGCCGGACCGGCTCACCGTGACCGTGTCCGAGAGCGGCAGCGCGTACGACGGCACGTACAAGCTGGAGTGCGACCCGCCCGGCGGCAACCACCCGCAGGCGAAGCGGGCGTGCGACCGGCTCGACCAGCTCGGCCGGGAGGGCCAGGACCCCTTCGCCCCGGTCGGCACCCGCCAGCTGTGCAGCACGCTCTACGGCGGCCCGGCCACCGCCCGGGTCACCGGAACGTGGCACGGCCACCGGGTGGACACCACCTTCAAAAGGACCGACGGCTGCGAGATCAGCAGGTGGCACGAGTTGGAACCTCTCCTTCCGACTCCGCGCTCCTGACCAGGCACGGCGTCCCCGGGAAGGCCCGATCCGATGAGAGCTCCCCCTCATCCGCCGCCGCCCGGCGGATCGGAGCCCTTAGACTCCCCCCGTGACATGCCGGTAGTCAGGGAGGAAGCGATCCACGTGAGCAGCAGGCCATCCCGAGGCGCTGCTCGCCTCGCAGCCATACTCGACGCACTGCCGGACGCGCTGTTGCTCGTCAACGCCAACGGCACCGTCGTCAACGCCAACTCCATCGCCCTCGAGGTCTTCGAGTCCCCCGGCACCGGCCTGGTCGGCCGCGGTCTGCTCTCGCTGCTGCCCGAGTTCGACTCCAAGCTGATCCCCGGCTCCATGCGCCGGCCCGGCGAGGTGGAGCCCGGCCGCACCAAGCCCACCCGCATGACGGCCCGGCGCACCGACGGCACGGAGTTCCCGGTCGAGGTCACCAGCGCCTCGCTGGAGGACGGCCGGGACGCCTACGCCGACCAGCACCGGTACACCGGCGACGAATTGCTCATGCTGGTCGTACGGGACCTTTCGGGCACCGTGGACACCGAGGCCGAACTGGCCCGCTCGCAGCGGCAGACCGAGATGATCCTGCGCGCCGCCGCCGAGGGCGTGGTCGGCACCGACACCGACGGCCGCGTGGTCCTGGTCAACCCGGCCGCCGCCCAGATCCTCGGCTACCGGGCCACCGAGCTCGGCAACCGCGAACTGCACTCCCTGGCCGTCCACTCGCGGGCGGACGGCTCGCCCTTCCCCTACGAGGAGTCCCCGCTCGCCGACACCCTGCGCTCCGGGCGCAAGCACCGGGTGCGCGGCCAGGTCCTCTGGAACAAGGCCGGCCAGCCCGTCCCGGTCGACCTGACCACCTCCCCGGTGCGCGACGGCGAACAGCTCGTCGGCGCCGTGATGACCTTCACCGACCGGCGCCCCTACGACGCCCTGGCGGCGCGCCACGCGCAGTTGCTCGCGGTGCTCGGGGACTCGCTGCGCGGCCCGCTGGAGGAGCTGCGCGGCGAACTGGCCACCCTCGCCGCGGACGACGCCGGCCAGCTGTGGCCGGAGGCCAACCAGCTGCTGCACCACCTGGCGGCCGGCTACTCGCGGATGACCAAGCTGGTCGACAACGTCCTCGGCTTCCAGCGGCTCGACGCCGGCGGCGCGAAGCTCGCCAAGGAGAAGGTGCTGCTCGACGGGGTCGTCTCGGCCGGCGTCGAGGGCGCGATCGAGCTCATCGGGCCCGGCCGCGCACAGTTCGCGGTGCACGCGCCCACCATCGAGGCCGAGGTCGACCCGGACCGGCTCGCGGTCGCACTGGCCCACCTGATCGCCGACGTCGCCGGGGTGGACTCCACCGGCAAGGCGCCGGTGACGGCCGGCGGCTACCTGGACTCCACCGTGGTCGTGGCCGCGGCCCAGCGCGGGGACGTCGTACGGATCGAGGTCCGCGGGCCCTACCCCGGCGGCAACCCGGTCCACGAGCCGATCGTCCGGGGCATCGTGAGCGCGCACGCGGGCGTCCTGCAGACCGTGGAGGTTCCGGGCGCCCCGGGCGGCGCGTACGTCCTCGAGGTGCCGCTCGGCGCCGGCGCCGGCACGGTGACGCTGCCCGACCCCGAGCCCGAGCCGGAGCCGGCCCCCGAGGCCGCCGCCCAGGCCGGTCCCCCGGCCGCCGGACCGGCCGCCGAGGGTCCCACCGGACGGCGGGCCCGCCGCGGGGTGGACGCCTTCCTGGACGAGGAGCCTCCGGCCGGCGAGGAGGGCGGCGCGCTGGCGCTGCCGTCCGGCCGGCGCCGGGCACCCGCCGCGCCCCAGGCCCCGGCTGGTCCCGCCGAGCTGGCCCAGTCACCCGTGGATCCGGCCGGACTGGCGACCGGCCGACGTCGCGGGCGGGCCGGGGACGAACCCGGCGCGGCCCCGCTGCCGGCCCTGCCGGCCGCCGGCCAGGACGACGCCCCGGGCGGCGGCCGCCGCCGGGCACTGGCCCTCTCCGCCGCCGAGGACGCGCCGGAGCAGGCCGCGGACGCCCCGCGGGGCCGCCGCCGCGCCCTGCCCGCCCCCGGTGCCGAGCCCGGTACCGGGCTCGCGCTGCCCGGCGCCCCCGACGGGCCGGTCCCGAGCGGCCCCCAGGGGCTCGCTCCGGCCGTGCAGGCCGGGCCGAACGCCCGGCCCGAGGCCCCGGCTGACGCCCCGTCCCCCATCGCCCCGCCCGGCGGCTTCGCCATGCCGGCGGCCCCGGCCGCACCGGAGCCCGCCGCGCCGGCCTTCGCCCTGCCGGGCCGCCCGCCGGGGACCCCCGACGACTCCGACGGGGCCGGTGCGCCCTTCGCCCTCCCGGGCGCTCCCGCCGCCCGGACCCCGGACGCGGGAGCCGCGCCCGGGCACGGCGGCCCGAGCCGGGTCCCGCCCCACCACAACGCCCCCGGCAGCGGGTCCGAGGCCGCCAAAGGGGACACCCCCCAGGGGCTGAGCCCCGCGCAGCCGGCTCCCGGCGGGCTCACCGCCCTGCCCGCACAGGCCGCCGGGAACACCCCGGCCGGCCGGCGCGGCCGCCGTGCCCTGGGCAGCCCGGACCAGGAGACGCACGGCACCGCCCTCGCCGAGGACGACCACACGCCCCCGCAGGCCCACCCGCTGCCGGCCCCCAGCGGCCGCCGCCGGGCGCTGCCGGCCACCCCCGCCTGGCCGGTGCCCGCCGCCCGGACCGCGCCCGAGGACGGCGAGCAGGCCGGCGGTCCCGTGCCGCTGCCCGCCGCCCGCCAGCCGCAGGACACCCCCGCGGGGCCGATCAGCGTACGGACCCTCGGCCAGGGCGTGGCGCTGGCCCAGCCGCCCGTACCGGCCCAGCAGGGCGGGCCCGCCGCGGCGCCCGCGCAGGACGGCGGCCCCGGCCGGCGGCGCCGGCTGGCCGAACAGTCCGAGCCGGGCCGGGCCTTCGCCATAGGAGCCCCGGAGGAGGGCGCCGCCGAGGGCCCCGAGCCGCTGGACGGCCCCGGTGGCGCGGTCGAGGTGGTCAACCGGCCCGTGCCGCAGCCGGTGGACGACGAACTGCCCCCGGAGCCGCTGGACAACCCCCGGCGGCTGCTGGTGTGGCCGGCGCCCGACGGGCAGACCCAGCAGGCGCTCAGCGAGCGCGGCTACCGGCCCGTGATCGTGCACTCCCGCGAGGAGGTCGACGCGCAGATCGCGGCCTTCCCGGCGGCCCTCTTCGTCGACCCGCTGACCGGGCCGATCACCCGTACCGCCCTCCAGTCGCTGCGCCAGGCCGCCGTGGCGGCCGAGGTGCCCGTGCTGGTGACGGCCGGACTGGGCCAGGCGACCCGGGAAGCGGCGTACGGCGCGGATCCCGCCGTACTCCTGAAGGCCCTGGCGCCCCGGGACAGCGACCAGCACCCGCCCCGGGTGATGCTGATCGAGGAGCACGAGGAGATCGCGGGTGCGCTCGCGGCCGCCCTCGAGCGGCGCGGCATGCAGGTGGGCCGGGCCGGCGCGGACACGGACGCCGTGCAGTTGGCCACGCAGATGCGGCCCAACCTGGTGGTGATGGACCTGATGCAGGTGCGCCGCCGCCGGGCCGGGATCGTGGACTGGCTGCGCGCCAACGGGCAGCTGAACCGCACCCCGCTGGTCGTCTACACCTCCGCCGGCATCGACAAGGACGAGCTGCACCGGCTCGGCTCCGGCGAGACCGTGCTCTTCCTCGCGGAACGCTCGACCACGGCCGAGGTGCAGGGCCGCATCGTGGACCTGCTGGCCAAGATCGGCACCAATTAGCCACTCTGACTGCCATGCGCAGAACTGAGGAGCTGGAGAAGCCCACCACGGTGCCCGCCGACAACGGCGAGGTCACCCTGCTGATCGCCCGCCAGGTGGAAGCCGGCCACGAGGCGGCCTTCGAGGAGTGGGCGCGCGGGATCCTGGAGACCGCCACGCGCTTCGACGGGCACCTGGGGTACGGGCTGTTCCGGCCCGCGACCGAGAGCGGGCCCTGGTTCCTGGTGCACCGGTTCGCGGACCACCGCGCCTTCGAGCGGTGGCAGGCGTCGCCGGAGCGGGCGGCCTGGTTCGCGAACTGCACGGGCCACCACCACACCGAGATAGCCCGGCGGGAACTGACCGGCATGGAGACCTGGTTCGCCAAGCCCGGTACGACCCGGCCCGCGCCGCCCCGCTGGAAGATGGCGATCAGCTCGGGGCTGGCCATCTTCCCGATCTCGCTGGCGGGCAACGCGCTGCTCGGGCCGTACCTGGTCGACGTCAACTTCGTCCTGCGGACCGCGGCCTTCGCCGTGGTCTTCAGCACCCTGATGACCTACGTGGCGATGCCCGCGGTCAGCCGGCTGCTGCGGAACTGGCTCACGTCAGCGTCGTGACGTCCAGCTCGCCGTCGGCGTACTGCCTGCGGAGCACCTTCTTGTCGAACTTGCCCACGCTGGTCTTCGGGACCGCGGCGATGATCGCCCAGCGCTCCGGGAGCTGCCACTTGGCGACGGACTCGCCGAGGAAGGCCCGCAGGGCGGCGTAGTCGGCGGTCGAGCCCTCCTTGAGGACGACGGTGGCCAGCGGGCGCTCGCCCCATTTGTCGTCGGGGACGGCGACCACGGCCGCCTCGGCGACCTCGGGGTGGGCCATCAGGGCGTTCTCCAGCTCCACGCTGGAGATCCACTCCCCGCCGGACTTGATCACGTCCTTGGCCCGGTCGGTCAGGGTCAGGTAGCCGTCGGTGCTGATGACTCCCACGTCACCGGTCTTGAGCCAGCCGTCCGCACTGAACTTGTCCTCGGGGCGCAGCGGCTCGCCCGCGGCGCCGCCGTAGTAGGCCGCCGCGATCCAGTTGCCGCGTACCTCCAGCTCGCCCGCCGACTCGCCGTCCCAGGGCAGTACGTCGCCGCCGGGACCGATCAGCCGTGCCTCGACCCCGGCGGGGAAGCGGCCCTGGGTGATCCGGTACGGCCACTCCTCCTCGGCGCCGAGTCCGGCCGGGGGGTGGGCCATGGTGCCGAGCGGGGAGGTCTCGGTCATGCCCCAGGCGTGGCACAGGCGGACGCCGAGCTTGTCGTACGCCTCCATGAGCGAGGGCGGGCAGGCCGAGCCGCCGATGGTGACCTGCTTCATGCAGGAGATGTCGCGGGGGTTGGCCGTGACCTCGGCGAGCAGGCCCTGCCAGATGGTCGGGACGGCCGCGGCGTGGGTCGGGCGCTCGGCGACGATCATCTCGGCGAGCGGGCCCGGCTGCAGGAAGCGGTCGGGCATCAGCATGTTGATGCCGGTCATGAAGGTCGCGTGCGGCAGGCCCCAGGCGTTGACGTGGAACTGCGGCACGACCACCAGCGAGGTGTCCGCGGCGGTCAGGCCCATCGACTCGGTCATGTTGACCTGCATCGAGTGCAGGTAGATCGAACGGTGGGAGTACACCACGCCCTTGGGGTCGCCGGTGGTCCCGGAGGTGTAGCACATGGCCGCGGCCTGGCGTTCGTCCAGCTCGGGCCAGGCGTACTCGGGGGAGCGGCCGGCCAGCAGCTCCTCGTAGTCGTGCACCTGCACGTCCAGGGCGGCGAGGCCGGAGCGGTCCCCGGGTCCGGCGACGACCACGTGCTCGACGGTCGGCAGGTGCGGCAGCAGCGGGACGAGCAGCGGCAGCAGGGTGCCGTTGGCGATGACCACCCGGTCGGCCGCGTGGTTCACGATGAAGACCAGCTGCTCGACCGGGAGCCGGAGGTTGAGCGTGTGCAGGATCGCGCCCATGGAGGGGATCGCGAAGTAGGCCTCGACGTGCTCGGCGTTGTTCCACATCAGCGTGGCGACGCGGTCGTCGGGCCGGACGCCGAGTTCGTCGCGCAGGGCGTGGGCCAGCTGCCCGGCCCGGGCTCCGACCTCGGCGAAGCTCCGGCGGTGCGGCTCCGCCTCGCCGGTCCAGGTGGTGACCTGGGAGCCCCCGTGGATCGTCATCCCGTGGCGGAGGATGCGGGTCACGGTCAGTGGTACGTCCTGCATGGTGCTCAGCAAAGCGTCCTCCCGATGGGCGCTGCGCGGCAGTGTGGATGCTGCCGATTCTGCGCACGCGGGGCGGGGCCTGTCACTACCCGGGAGTACAAAGCGCGTCGGGAAACGATGTGTGGTCACGTGCACAGGACCGGTCGGCCGAGGCGGTGCGCGGCGCACAAGCCGGGCCCCGATGTTTCACGTGAAACACGACCGCCTGGCCACTCAGCAGGCCGGGCGGAGTTCCGGGTCCTCGCGGAGCTTGCCCAGGGCCCGGGAGACCGCGCTCTTGACCGTGCCGACGGAGACTCCGAGCAGTTCGGCCGTCTGGGCCTCGCTCAGGTCCTCGTAGTAGCGCAGCACCACCATCGCCCGCTGCCGGTCCGGCAGCCGGGTCACCGCGCGCCACATGGCGTCGCGCAGGGCCTGTGCCTCGGCGGGGTCGGCGGCGGGGAAGGTCTCGGGCTCGGGCAGCTCGTCGCAGGCGAACTCGTCCACCTTGCGCTTGCGCCACTGGGACGTGCGGGTGTTCATCAGGGCCCGGCGGACATAGCCGTCGAGGGCGCGGTGGTCCTCGATGCGGTCCCAGGCGACGTACGTCTTGGCGAGCGCGGTCTGCAGCAGATCCTCGGCGTCGCAGGGGTTCGCGGTGAGCGAGCGCGCGGTCCGCATCAGCACCGTGCCCCGGGTCCGTACGTACGACGAGAACGACGGGTACGAGGCGGTCGGGCAGACAGGCGTGGTCATGGCTACACGCTAGGAGCGGGCACCACCTCGGGGGATCGCCCCGAAGTGCCGAAGCGGTGTCCGTCTCAGGTTGTAGAAGGGGGGCTGTCCCCACCTCCTGAAGGTGGAGGGGACCCTCACACCCTCGGTGACCGGGCCCCGCCGATCGGGGGGCCCGGCCGCCGGTCAGCCGCCGTCCGCGCCCAGGATCAGCCCGGAGGTGGGCACCCCGGTGCCCGCGGTCACCAGGGCGTGCGCCGCGCCCTCGACCTGGTTCACCGCCGTGCCGCGCACCTGTCGGACGGCCTCGGCGATCCCGTTCATCCCGTGCAGGTAGGCCTCGCCGAGCTGGCCGCCGTGGGTGTTGAGGGGCAGTGCGTCCGCGGCGACGAACTCGGCCGCCTCGCCCCGGCCGCAGAAGCCGAACTCCTCCAACTGCATCAGCACGAACGGCGTGAAGTGGTCGTAGAGGATGCCCACGTCGATGTCCGAGGGCCGCAGTCCGCTGGTCCGCCACAGCTGCCGCGCGACCACGTCCATCTCCGGGAGCCCGGTCAGGCCGTCGCGGTAGAAGCTGGTCATGCCCTCCTGGTTGCGCCCGGCGCCCTGCGCGGCGGCGGTGATCACCGCGGGCTTGTGGCGCAGGTCCCGGGCCCGCTCGGCCGAGGTGACCACGATCGCCTGGCCGCCGTCGGTCTCCTGGCAGCAGTCCAGCAGCCGCAGCGGCTCGACGATCCAGCGCGAGGCGGCGTGGTCGGCCAGGGTGATGGGCTTGCCGTAGAAGTAGGCCGCCGGGTTGGTGGCGGCGTGCCGGCGGTCGGTCACCGCGACGTGGCCGAAGGCCTCGGGGGTCAGCCCGTAGGCGTGCAGGTAGCGCTGGGCGGTCATCGCCACCCAGGAGGCCGGGGTGAGCAGTCCCCAGGGCAGGGACCAGCCCAGCGCCGCGCCCTCCGCGGAGGGTTCGCGGTGCTGGACGCCCGAGCCGAAGCGGCGTCCGGAGCGTTCGTTGAAGGCCCGGTAGCAGACCACCACCTCGGCGACCCCGGTCGCGACCGCCAGCGCGGCCTGCTGGACCGTGGCGCAGGCGGCGCCGCCGCCGTAGTGGATCCGGGAGAAGAAGGACAGCTCCCCGATGCCGGCCGCCTGCGCGACCGTGATCTCCGGGCTGCTGTCCATGGTGAAGGTGACCAGGCCGTCGACGTCGGCGGGGGTCAGACCGGCGTCGTCGAGGGCCGCCTGGACGGCCTCCACGGCGAGCTTCAGCTCCGAACGCCCCGAGTCCTTGGAGAACTCCGTGGCGCCGATGCCGGCGATGGCGGCCCGGCCGCCGAGCGAGTCCCGGTGCCGGACGCTCATGCCGCCGCCTCCCCGAGGTCGGCGGTGACGGTACCGGTGACGTGGTGGCCCAGCCGGTTGGCCCCGACCACCCGGATCTCGACGGTGGTGTCCCGGACGGCCACGACCGTCCCGGTCAGGGTCATCGTGTCGCCCGGGTAGTTCGGGGCGCCCAGCCGGATGGCCATCCTGCGCAGCACGGCGCGCGGACCGAGCCGGTCGGTGACGTACCGGCCGACCAGGCCGTTGGTGGTCAGGATGTTCATGAAGATGTCGGGGGAGCCCTTCTCCCGCGCCAGCTCGGCGTCGTGGTGCACGTCCTGGTAGTCGCGGGAGGCGATCGCCCCGGCCACGATCAGCGTGCGGGTCACCGGTATCTCCAGGGGCGGCAGGACGTCGCCGGTCTTCATGCGGGCTCCTTGGCGGTCGCGGGGGAGGCGGGGGCGGGCGGCGCCTGCGGGTCCGGCCCGGCGGCGAGCACGGCGCCCAGCTCCGCGAGCAGTTCGGCACCGCAGCCCAGGTAGGCGTCGAGCTGGCGGCCCCACAGGAAGTGCCGGTGCACCGGGTGGTCGAGGTCGGCGCCCATGCCCCCGTGCAGGTGCTGGCCGGTGTGCACCACCCGCTTGCCACCCTCGGCGGCCCACCAGGCGGCGGTCAGGGCGTGCTCGCGTGCGGGCAGCCCCGCGTCGGTCCGCCAGGCCGCCTCGTACGCGGTGACCCGGATCGCCTCGGTGTCCATGTACGCGTCGGCGGCCTTCAGCTGGACGCCCTGGTTGGTGGAGAGCGGTCGGCCGAACTGCTCGCGGGTGCAGGTGTACTCGACGGCCCGGGCCAGCGAGCCGGCGCAGACCCCGGCCTGGAGCCCGGCGAAGGCGGTACGGGCGAGCGCGAGCACGTCCTCGTACGGCCCCGGGCCGGTGCCGATCCGCTCGGCGGGGGTGTCGTCCAGGAGCAGCCGGCCCGCGGCCCAGGGGGCGGTGGTCTCCACCGGCGCGGTCTCCGCATCGGCGGTCCGCACCAGCCACAGCGTCCGGTCGGCGTCGGGGACCAGCACGTGGGTGGCGTCCCGCAGCCAGGGCACCGCGGGCAGCAGCCCGGTCAGCCGGCCGCCCGGGGACCGGACGCTCCCGCGGGCCGGGAAGGCGCCGGTGGCCACCGTCGTACCCGCGCGCAGCCCGGGCAGCAACCGGTCGCGCTGCTCCGCGCCGCCGTGCCGGGCCAGCGCGAGGATGCCGTAGACGGCGGTGGCGGCCAGCGGCACCTGGGCGGTGGTCCGGCCCTGCTCCTCGAGCAGCAGGACCAGGCCCAGCAGGCCGACCTCCTCGACGGCCCCGGGCAGTCCGGCCGCGCAGAGCGCCTTCCAGAGCTCGGCGTCGCTGCCGGTGCCGGCGGCGCCCAGCCGTTCGTGGGTGGCGAGGTCGCCGAAGATCTGGGCGGCCAGTCCGGCGGCGGCGCCCTGCTCCTCGCTCGGGGTGAAGTCCATCAGCCCTCGCTCCCCCGGAACACCGGCAGCTCCAGGTCCTCGTCCACGCGCAGGAACTCCAGCCGGACCGGCATGCCGATGCGCACCTTGTCGTAGGGCACCCCGGTGATGTTGGTGATCATCCGGACCCCTTCGGCCAGTTCCACCAGGCCCACCGCGTAGGGGGGGTCGAAGGCGGGGAACGGCGGGTGGTGCATCACCACGTACGAGAAGACCGTGCCGGCGCCGCAGGCCTCGACGGTGTCCCAGTCGGGGCTCGCGCAGGCGTTGCAGCCGGGCAGCCACGGGAAGCGCAGCGTGCCGCAGCCGGTGCAGCGCTGGATCAGCAGCCGGTGCTCGGCCACCCCGTCCCAGAAGCCCCGGTTGTCGCGGTTGACCACCGGGCGCGGGCGCCGGGCGGCGGGCTGGGCACCGGCCCCGGCGGCCGCCTCGCGCTTCGGGGCGCCGGCCGGGGCGTACTTGAGGATCCGGAAGCGGTGGGTGCCGGCCGGCTCGCCGTCGGCCTGCACGTCCATCCGCGTGGTGACGAAGTGACCGGTGCCCAGCTTGGTGGTCTTGCGCGGGGAGACCGACTCGATCACCGCGTCGAAGGTGATGCGGTCGCCCGGGCGCAGCGGGCGCAGGTACTCCTGCTCGCAGTCGGTGGCCACCACCGAGCGGTAGCCCGCGCCGTCCAGCAGGGCCAGCAGCTCGTCGTACGCGGAGGAGCGGTCGGCGTGCCCGGAGAGCCCGCCCATGGTCCAGGCCTGGAGCATGGCCGGCGGGGCGACGGCGTCCGGGCCGGCGTAGGCCGGGTGGGCGTCGCCCATGGCCTCGCACCAGTGCCGGATCATGGCTTCGTTGACGGGGTCCTTGCCCCGGCCCGCGGTCGCGGCCGGCCGGCCCTCGAACTCCCTGAGCAGGACGTACAGCCGGTCCGGTTCCGCGTCCGCCGCGTCCGCCGCGGCGGGCCGCCGGTCCGCCGGCGGCTCCGCTATCCGGTCCGCCGCTTCCCCGGTACGGGGCACCTGGGTGCTCACCGCTTCCTCCCCTTCATGCCGAGCCGCATCATGGCGACGATCTCCCGCTGGACCTCGCTGACCCCGCCGCCGAAGGTGTTGATCTGGGCGGCCCGGTTCATCCGCTCCAGCTCCCCGTCGCCGAGGGCGCCGGGCGAGCCGGCCCGGATCAGCGCGCTCTCCCCGACGGCCTCCTGGCACATCCGGTAGACCTCGACGGTGGACTCGGTGCCCAGGAACTTGACCCCGCTGGCGTCGCCGGGGGCGAGGGTGCCCGCGCCGACGTCCTGCACCAGGCGCCAGTTGAGCAGGCGTACCGCGGCCAGCCGGGCGTGCGCCTCGGCCAGCCGGGACTGCACCCAGTGCCGGTCGGCCGGGCGTTCGCCGGTGACCGGGTCGGGGGTGCGGGCGTGCGCGAGGGCCGCGTCGTAGAAGTCCTCGGCCTGCATGCCGATGGCGGCGAGGGCCACCCGCTCGTGGTTGAGCTGGTTGGTGATCAGGCCCCAGCCCGCGTTCTCCTCGCCCACCAGCCGGCCGGCCGGGACCCGGATGCCGTCGTAGTAGGTGGCGGTGGTGGTCAGCCCGCCGACCGTGTCGATGGGGGTCCAGGAGAAGCCGGGGTGGTCGGTCGGCACCAGGATGATCGAGATGCCCTTGTGCTTGGGGGCCGCCGGATCGGTCCGGCAGGCCAGCCAGATCCAGTCGGCGTTCTGCGCGTTGGAGGTGAAGATCTTCTGGCCGTCGATCAGCCACTCGTCGCCGTCCCGCACCGCCCGGGTGCGCAGCGAGGCCAGGTCGGTACCGGACCCGGGCTCGCTGTAGCCGATGGCGAAGACCAGCTCGCCGCTCAGGATGCGGGGGAGGAAGAAGGCCTTCTGCTCCTCGGTGCCGTACTTCATCAGCGTCGGGCCGACGGTGTTGAGGGTGACCATCGAGACGGGGGCGCCGGCCCGGTAGGCCTCGTCGAAGAAGACGAACTGCTCGTCGGCACCGCGGCCCCGGCCGCCGTACTCCTCGGGCCAGCCCAGGCCCAGCAGGCCGTCGGCGCCGATCCGGCGCAGGAGGGCGCGCTGGCCCTCCCGGTCCTCGGACGGCGGTGGCCCGTCCGGCATCAACTCACGGAAGTACGAGCGCAGTTCCGCACGCAGGGACAGCTGCTGCTCGGTCGGGGCGAGGTGCACGGCGGGCGGCCTCCCGGACGTACGACTAAGGGTTTCTGACTCTCCGTCAGATGATGTCGTACTGTCAAGGCTCCCCGTGCGCCCGGGGCAGGGCGCGCACCGCCGCCGGGAACGCCGCGGCGCCCGCGGGACCGGACCCCAGCCAGTCCGGTCCCGCGGGCGCTCACAGGGCGAGGAGGCCTACCACCACGGGAAGAAGTTCACCGCCACGGTGGAGTTGGACTGGTGGATCGCGGTGTACGCGGAGCCGTTGACCTGAGCCGTGTTGTTCTGGTTGGAGGCACCGGAGCCGGTCGCGACCTGCTGCGAGGTGGACGAGTTGCCGTGGTTGCTGCCACCCACGCCGCTGCCGATGATGCCGGCGACGCTTGAGTTCGATCCGTTGTCCGCGTAGGAGCCGACGCCGGTGTCGGCCTGGGCCACACCCGTGAAGAGGGCGGCGGCCAGGGGGAGTGCGGCAACGGCGGCGAAGATGCGGGCGGTACGGATGCTTGCCATGTTCTTGGTCCTCCAGGGAGCGTAAGTACGGTGTGGTGCAAGGCAGTTGGCCGACCGCCCTGCTGTCGTTCCGTGCTGACGACGTCGCGAGACCAGAGTTGCCCACCGAATCCCCGGCGAACCACCCTCTTGTCCCCGATTCCCTCTCAAGCATGAGCAACATCGGATAAACCCCGGCCACGCCCCCAAAACGCCAGGTCATCCTCGTCGCACCGGCGGATCCCGGGCCCACCAAGGGGTGAACCGTTCCGCCTGTCACCGTCGCGCCCGGACCGCCGTCCCGGTCGCCCCGCGGTGCGGATTCCCGCCGCCGCCCGGGGCTTCCCCGACGTGCGCCCCCGATGCGCCCCGGCGCACCGCTAGGCGGTCAGTTCGAAGTCCTCCGCGCGCCGCGACACACCCGAGGCGGTGCGCCGGGAGGCCGGCGAGGAGCCGTGCGCCTCGGCGCCGATCCGCTGCTTGATGGTGGGCGGCAGCGCGCCGGCCCCGATCCGCAGCCGGCGCCGCGCCCGGTTCGACCGGGCCGCCGGGATGCTGAACACCGGCAGCGCGGCGGCGGGAGCGGCGGTACGCACCGCCGGCTCGACCGCCGGGCGGACCCGGCGCAGTCCGAGGAGGGCGCCGATCCCGGTGAGGACGGCGAGGACCGCGGCGATGGCGGTCCAGAACGGCGACAGAACACGGCTGCTGGTCATGACGGCTCCTCGGGTACCAAAGTCCGACGGGCGGATCTGCATACATTCGTCATGATGTGCCCGCAACCCGGAGAGTCCGCCCCGCCGTCCCGATCTTCCGACAAACACCACTCGGTTGGGTGCACGGGCCGCCGCAGGGCCGTGGCGGGCGGGGTGCGCCCGCCCGCCACGTACCCGCCGGGCCTAGGAGGTGATCGCGTCCCGGGCGGCCTTCAGCGCCGCCTCCAGCGCCTCGTCCGCGGGCACCGCCACATCGGGCCGGACCCCCACGCCCTCCCAGTTGGTGCCGGTCACGGTGTTGATCGACCGGGCCGTCGGGACCGTCACCAGGACGTGCTCGGACACGGGATGACGGGCCGTCGGGTGCGCGCCGCCCCGGGTGGTCTCGCCGACCACCACCGCGCGGCCGTGCGCCTGGAGGGTGTACGCCACGTCCTCCCCGCCCGAGAAGGTGGTCGCGCTGGTCAGCACGTACACCGGACGGTCCGGGTAGCGCGGGGCGGGCAGGTGGCCGGCGGTCCAGTACTGCCGGGTCGAGTCGGTGGACCGGCTGTAGATGTCGTTCAGGTGCACCTGGTCGTCGGGGAAGAAGTAGCTGTTCCACATCGCGGCGCCCTCGGGCGATCCGCCCCGGCACCGGCGCAGGTCCAGGACCAGCGCGGAACTGCCGGCCACCAGCTGCATGGCGGCACCGATCACGGCCGCGCCGTCCACCGCGGTGGTTATCAGCCGCAGCTCGATCAGCCCGATGTTCCCCTCGAGCTGTTCCACCCGCAGGACGCCGTGGTTCTCGGCCCGCAGCAGGGCCCGGAAGGCCGCCTCGCCGCCGTCCTCGTCGGCCGGCTCCAGCGACTGCGCCTCCTCCACCCACATCAGGCGCAGGTGCTTGTCCGGACACACCTCCTGGAGGTCCGCGGTCACCGCCGCGCACAGCTCCGGCCCGGCCAGCTCCCGGTACGCCCCCGCGGCCGCCCGCTCCCGCACCGCCGCCTCGACGGCGGCCACCTTCTCCGGAAACACGTACCCCGCCCCGATGCGTTCCAGGGCCCGTTCGATGATCTCTTCATTGGTCAGCACGCGGCCCGATGCTAGACACCCACCCCCGCCCTGACCAGTGCTTTTCCCTCACCACTTCACCACCCACGGAACGACGAAGGGACACCCCGCAAACCGGAGTGCCCCTTCCGGCCGGCACGATGTCCGACCTGTGGCGGTGGGTGTGGGATTTGAACCCACGGTGACTCGCGCCACGACGGTTTTCAAGACCGTTCCCTTAGGCCGCTCGGGCAACCCACCAGGCGCCGCCCTCGGGGCGGAGCGGGCTACAGCCTAACGGGTTCCGGGGCGGCCGTGGGGTCAGGAGGTCTGGGCCTTGTCGTAGGCGGCCTGGGCCTCAGGGCCGAAGTACGGGCCGAACATGCGGTTGGGCAGGAACTGGTAGCCGAAGCTGTTCACCGAGACCTGGAGTCCGGTGCCGGTGGCCTCGTTGAAGGAGGCGAACCAGGGGCCGCCGCTGGAGCCGCCGGTCATGTTGCAGCCCAGGCTGTGGTCCTTCGACAGGAGGAAGTCCTTCCCGCTGTTGCCCGAGCAGTAGATCAGCTTGGTGCCGTCGTACGGGGCCGCGGCCGGGAAGCCGAAGGCGTACATCGGCTTGTTGTAGCCGCCGTTGAACTGGATGCCCTGGGCGCCGACCACGGAGGCCAGGGTCCTGCCGTCGAGCGGGGCGACGACGGCCAGGCCGACGTCGTAGTTGATGTCCTCGCTCGCCACCCACTGGTCGGTGGAGAGGGTCTTGGTGGCCGACCACTGGCCGTAGGGCGCATTGCCGTTGGCGTAGCCGGGCACGAAGATCCAGTCGGTGTGCCAGGCGCCCTGGTACTTCACGCAGTGCCCGGCGGTGATCACCGTGCTGCCGTTCCGGCTGGTGATCGAGTCGCCCGAGCAGGAGGCGGTCCGGCCCTGGAAGGTGAAGAAGACCCGGCCCGAGGTCTTCACCACCGCGCCGTTGCCGGTCCAGGCACCGCCCGCCTGCGGGAAGGCCGTCGGCGAGGCCGCGGTGGGGGCGATGGTGGTCGTCCGGCCCGCGGGCCGGACGGTCTTCAGGGCCGTACCCGGGGACCGCTGCAGGTCGAGCGGGGTGGCCCCGCGCATCCGCTCGGCCGTCCAGAACCCCTGGGTGTGCCGGGGGCTGAAGGACGTGGGGGCGGGCGCGGCGCCGGCCGGGGCGACGGACAGCGCGCCGGCGAGCAGGGCGCCGGCGGCGAGCAGTACGGATGCGGTGGTGCGATGGCTTCTCACGCATGTCTCCTTCGTCCGTGCCCGGCTGCCGGGGACCGGCGGGCCGGGGCAGGGTGGGGGATGAAGAGCGGTGCGGATCGGCGTGCGGAGCGCAGCGTGCCACGCGCCGTGAGAAGTTGTCAGGGGCGTGCTCGGCCGGGGCCGTGGATCCGGCCAGGAATGGCCGGTTCGACGCCGGGTGCCGAGGGGCGCGGCCACGGCCGGCGCCTCCTTGGCCTTTACGCGTGCCCGCGGGCGGTCGGGATGTGCGGGGAGCCGCTTGAACGGCTGTGGCAGGCTGGTCCGGAGGCAGGCCCGGGCCTGGGATGCCCGAAGGGCA